>NZ_OY762426.1:3000000-3208285 GCF_963665675.1 uncultured Methanolobus sp.
ACTTTTCCCAGCATTCTCAGCATTATATTTATCACAAGGAACAGGCTATGAATCCATTAATGTCAGACAGGGAGATCATATCCACATTCAAATATGTTTCACGTATGAAACAGGAATTCATGCTATCGGAATTAAAGGATTATCTGAAAGAAGATACACCCCTCCGGCAAATATACTATACACTCAAACCTTTAATTTTCGATATGGGAATTGATATCAAAGCAGACGGGGATGATTTTCGCATCGTCTGTGCCCTGCCCAAAAAGCAGATGATACTCAGCGAGGGCGAGATCAAAAAGAATGAACTTTTCTTTGAATCCACCGCAGTTTCCAGAAAACTTGAGCGCCTTATTGAGCAGTATGTTGAGAAAAAGACAGGAAAAACCTGGGACGACCCGCAGATACTTGAGAAAATAAGAAAAGCCATACGCATGCAGAAGGCAAGCTACTGGAACGAAAGCAGTTCCAGAAATATTAGTTATGAGAAGGGCTACAGTGTACTTGGCTATCTGGCATACCAGTTTCCGGTTTATTTCATACAGTTCCAGTATCTGCTCTATGGAATGGCAAAGGACGGACTGCTAAACACCCGCATGAAGATACTGGATGTCGGAAGCGGACCCGGTACTGTCCCACTGGCTGTAATCGACATGTACAACCGCCTGGACACTCACAGGGCTGAAATACATTCCATCGAACTTTTTGATGAGAATATAGAAGCTTATAATTTCCTGGTACCACAATATGCAGCCATCAAGTCAAATGTTTCCGTGGAAGAAACCATCAGGACCAATGTATCGGAACTTAACATCGAAAAACTGCCCGGGAATATTGACCTTATGGTTTTTTCCAATGTTCTCAATGAAATGAAAAACATGAGTCTGGAAGAGAAGGCAGAACTTGTAAAGAGCATGGCTGAAAAACTCTCACAGGACGGGAATATCATAATTATAGAACCTGCAGACAAGACAAATTCAACTGAGCTGCGCAGGCTTACAATTATGTTAAAGAAGATGGGTGTCAGGATATACAGTCCCTGTACGTTCCTCTGGTCAGGAGAATGTACCCTTGAAAATTGCTGGAGCTTTGAGCAGAAAGAGGACATCAAACCAACAAGACTTATGGAAAAACTTGCCGAGTGTGATGAGCCTTACCGCTACATCAATACTGATATCAAATACTCATATGCAATACTCAGAAAGGACAAACTTGCAAAGCACTACACTGATCTGCCGGCAAAATCAAAGTTTGCCCGCCTTTCCCAAATTGAGAAACACAACAAAAAGCGCATTAATGTCGTCTGTTCCGTTATGTCAGGAGACCTTGGGGACGACAAATACAGGCTTTTCCGTGTATGCGACGGTACGTCAAAAAAAGCAGTCTACGCTGTAATTCCTTCTCACAATCTTTCAGAAGATAACGAAGCCCTCACAAAAGCTCCATATGGCAGTATCATCAAAGTATTCAATGTTCTTGTCAAATACAATGAAGCAAATGATTCATATAACCTGCTTGTAGGAAAAGGCACTGTTATTGAATCATAATACCATGACAGGAACGAAACAGACAATTACAATTGATAACTGATTTGCATGCAAAGTAACAATAATTCGGACTGCACGCCTCCTGAAATACTGGCACCTGCCGGCGATCCGGAAGCTTTAAGGGCTGCTATAAAAGGGGGAGCAGATGCTGTATATCTTGGAGTAGGAGAGTTCAACGCACGTCAGGGTGCAAAGAACTTTGCTATTGAGGAACTCAGAGAGAATATCGAACTTGCACATTCCTATGGAGTTAAGGTTTTCCTGGCACTTAATATTCCCCTGAAACAAAATGAGATGCAGGAAGCCATCAATGTTGTGCATAAGGCTTATTCTTACAAGATAGATGCCATAATTCTTGAAGACCTCGGTCTTTTTTTCCTGCTGAAGGAACATTTCCCTGACCTTCCATTACATGCAAGCACCCAGATGACCATTCATAATCCACAGGGTGTGGATTTCATTGGCAGTGCAGGAGCTTCAAGGGTCATCCTTTCAAGAGAACTCACAACCGAGCAGGTCAAAAGCATAATTGACAAAACCAATATTGAGATCGAACTTTTTGTCCACGGTGCTCTTTGCTATTCGTTTTCAGGAAGATGTCTTTTCAGTACTGCGATCACCGACAGAAGTGCAAACCGGGGAGCATGTTTCCAGCCATGCAGAAGACAATACAAAATGTCTGCAGACGGAAAGATAATTGACAGCAAAATTGTTGGTGATTATCCTATAAGCTGTGCCGAGCTCTGTACATTTCCCGGGCTTGCAGATATAATAAAGACCGGCGTTAAAAGTCTTAAGATCGAAGGCAGGATGAAGAAGCCTGAATATGTAACCGCCAGTGCAAAAACCTACAGGGCTGTTGCAGAGAAGGTTTGCAAAACCGGAAAGAACTTCACAGCTGAAGAACTTGAGGAAATGGAAACAGAGCTTGCAAAGTTATTCTATCGTGGTTTTACAAGAGGTTTTGTGCTTGGTGAGGAAGACGTGACCCAGCGCAAGTATAGTGCGAATTACGGCGCTTACCTTGGAAAAGTTGCAAACATTGCCAAGTCAGAGAAAGAAGGAAAGTTGACCATTGTACCTGAACAGGACATCAAGGTCAATGACGGCATCAGCATAAACACAAAAATAAGGATCATTGGATGTCGTATTGACGGTATTCTTGTTGATGAAAAACCTGTTGAGATTGCACATAAAGGTGAAAATGCAACCCTCCTGATAAGTCCGAAAACAAGCAAGTCGGTCAGGAAGAATGACGAAGTATATGTGTCCATGGACCCGCAGATGCTTGGAAGACTGCAGAACATGGAACTTATGACAACTCCTCTTAACATAACCATTCATGCACGCAAAGGGAAAAAACTGAAGGTCAAAGTAAAAAGCCGCAATCTTGAAACTGAAGCTATTGGGGATTATGTCGTAGAAGAAGCAAAAAAAGCACCCACAAACAGGGAACAGATAATAGCGACACTTGGAAAACTTGGTGACACTACTTTTCATGCAGAAGATATTATTCTGGATGTTGACGATAATATATTCATTCCCCAGGGAGTGCTTTCAGGTACAAGAAGAGAGGCAGTTGACAGACTTTTTGAATCACGCTTTAATCTAGAAGGTCGCAACCGCCCGTGTCCTGATGTTTCTACAAAGTTTGACCGGAAGAAGAAAGGCAAAGAAAAAACCGGGCTGCTGTTAAGCGTTGAGGTTTCAAATGTAGATTCTGTGATAGTTGCATCAAAATCCGGAGCAGACATTATCTATGCACCGGTCTCCCTTTTCAATGAAATGATGAACGAGGACAATATCCTCAGGACAACAGGACTGAAAGAAAAGAATATTGAACTGGTTCTCATGACACCTGCCATTTCTTTTGAAGAAGAAATGCCGGAATTGGAACGACTCATGCAACAGGTCATTAATGCCGGATTTAAACTTGCATGTTCCAATTATGGAACAGTTCAGCTTGCAAATGAACTTGGAACTGAGTTTGTAGCCCAGAAGGAGTTCAATCCTTTCAATGCCTGGACAGCAAATGCGTTTGGAATTTCCGGAGCATATCGCGTTACCCTTTCAACCGAACTCAACCTTGAAGAAACAAAGAACGTCTGCAGGAACACAAATCCTGACGTCCAGATAGAAGTTCTGGCTTATGGACGTGAACTTCTGCTTGTTACAAAGAATGACCTTCTCAAACCTCTCATCCATGACGGTACTATAAATGATGACAGTGAGGTTTTACTAATAGACAGCACCAAAGGCTCATTCCCTGTAAAAAGAAAGGATGAGCGTACACTGATCTATAATTCCACTATCCTTAATATGCTGGAAAAACTGGATGAATTATCCGGAACCGGTGTCGATGTGTTAAGACTTGATCTCTCGCTTTACGACAGGGATGACGTAAAGGAAATTACACGTAATTTCAGGAAAGCACTTGACGGTAAGCAAATTAAACTGAAGAATAACAGGGAAGAAGAATACGATGAAGGTCACTACTTCAAAGGTGTTCTTTGAAAACGATAGTTTGGCTTTGTAGAAATCCTGTCATTAAAACTTAAAGCTAAGAAGATCAGTCTTGTCAGGCGTCTGAAAACTGAAATGATTAAAACTGTCTTCTATACTGTACAACAGTGGGTAGTTGCGTTGTTATTGGTTTACAAACTGATATATCATGGGGTCATGGATTACTTGAGTTGACCCGAAGGGTCCGGCAAAGCCGGCGTTTTCCCATAAGGAGAACCAAAATAATCTGCATGATATCATATATTTTTCTCAGAAATATATGCAATTATCAAGATATATCCTATGATTTCTAGTGTCGTGTCACAGTTAAAATGACGTGATCTTTATTACGCTTAATATCCAATTAGAGCATATGCAAAGAAAATACATTGTCACGCTTACCGAAGAGGAAAGAAATGAATTAGATTCCATTGTTTCAAAAGGAAAACACAAATCTCAAACATATCAAAATGCCTTAATTTTGCTAAACTGTGATGAAGGGAAATATCAGAAAGAAAAGCATACTAATGAGATAATTTCTAGTGTCCTTAATGTTAGTATGAGGAAAATAGACCGTGTGAAAAAGAGATTTGTTGAAGATGGCCTCGATCTTACATTACATGGCAAAGAAAATGAACGAATCTATGAAAAGAAAATTGATGGTGATCTGGAAGCACACATCATTGCATTGAGTTGTTCCGATCCACCACATGGTCATAGTCAATGGTCATTGCGATTATTAGCGGACAAAGTAGTCGAATTAGAATACATAGATAGCATTTCATACGAATCAATAAGGAGAGTTTTAAAAAAACGAACTTAAACCCTGGAAAAAAGTAGGTTGGGTAATCCCGCCCAAACAAAACAGTTCTTTTGTCGCGCAGATGGAAATGGTATTAGATGTCTACAAGCGTGCTTATTCTGCTTTGTTTCCTGTTGTTTGTATGGATGAATCACCTAAACAATTGATATCTGAAACAAGAAATAGGATCCCTGCTTCATTTGGCAAGCCAGAGAAATATGATTATGAATATCGACGAGAGGGTGTTTGCAACATATTCATAGCTTGCGAACCTTTAACAGGAGAAAGAATCGTAGAAGTAACAGAACGCAAAACTAAAAGAGATTGGGCACAGTTCATTGAAAAAGTTGCAGCAAAATACAAATCAGCAGAACGGATTACATTGATCATGGATAATTACGATACACATGTGCCAGGCTCATTTTATGAAACTTTTCATCCAGAGAAAGCAAAACGACTCCTTGATAGATTTGAATTGATCTTTACTCCAAAACATGGAAGCTGGTTAAATATGGCAGAAATTGAGCTGAATGTACTGAACAAGCAATGTTTAAACCGTAGAATTGGAGATAAAAAAGTTCTGATTGACGAAATAAAAGCTTGGGAAGCATATAGGAATGAGAGATGCAGCAAGATCAATTGGCAATTTACAACATCTGATGCAAGAGTTAAATTGAAACGCCTTTATACGACAATTGAGGTGTGACATGACACTAGAATAATCTTCTGTATAGCGTTATAGGAATGCGCCGCCTCAGGCGGATGGTTACTTTGTTTTTTGTTTGCAGGTTGTTTTTGTGGAACTGAAAAAGAGCAAAGCTTGTGTCACTAATTGTAGTACAGGAATTCTACAGAGTCCATAGTTTAACATAAAAACAATGAGTGCAATAAACCTATATTGCAGTATAAAATGTACCTAAAAGGTACATATTGTACACCAAAAACAACAGGGTATTACCATGGCAAGAGAACTTTCCTCCAGAGACATAGCAGTATTAAAGAAAGTAGCTCCGGAATGTGAGGGACTTGAATGTGCAGGCTCAAAGGCACCTTACAAGTCAATACTTCCTCCCCTTTCAAACCACTATGCGAAAAATGAAGATGATTTCAGGAACAGGATATCAGCTCTTGACGTTGACGACCTTGAGTATCTTATTTCACTGATAAAAACCGGTGAAGAAAGTCTTGGATGCGTACAGTCTCAGTATATGACCATCTTTCTGGATATGACAGCTGAAAAAATGGGTAAAGGAAAAGCACAGGAAGTAATGTCTGTTTATACAAAATGGAACGAGTGCGATTAGGTTTCAGAATCTTTTTCATTTTAATATTCTATTTTTTCATATTTTGTTTTAATATAGCCTGACGCCTGACCTCTGTGTTTTTGTATTACAACACGGCAGCACAAAAAAATAATTATAGTGAATAAATATATATAATGTATAGTTCAATTTTAAATCTTAATTAGTCAGTTTGTGTAAATGTACCCGTCAGCTAGTTGCTAATGGGCATGCGTGTGGGTAACAATTGAACAGTTGAGAAAAGGGATAAGGGATGTTTAAAAAAGACACAGGATTTCAATCTGAAATAACAGAGGTTCTTATTCAGTTTATGGACGGCAATTTTGATTCCAGGATAAAAGCACAGCCACGTTCGGAAAACCAGAATGCTGCTGAACAAATAAACCTTTTACTTGATAGTTTTTCTGATATGACTACAAAAGTGGAAGGTCTGGAAGAAACTGTGAGAATTTGTGATAGTTCAGCTCTGCTCAACGAGATTTCCGGTCTTGTGGAAAATGCTGTTGACGGGAAGCTTGATGCAAGAGCAATGCCGGAGAATTTTGAGGGCTCCTCAAGAGAAATACTCAGTGGAGTCAACGAACTCCTTGATGCTGTAATAGGTCCTCTTAATGTTTCAGCGGAATATATTGACCGTATATCAAAAGGAGATATTCCTGAAAAGATCACAGATGAATACAGAGGAGATTTCAACGAGATCAAAAATAACCTCAACAAATGCATCGATGCTGTGAATTTCCTAGTGGAAGATTCTCTTATGCTGGCAAATGCCGGGATAGAAGGACAACTGGATACAAGGGCTGATGCTTTCAGGCATTCCGGCGATTTCAGAAGAGTTGTGGAAGGAGTTAACAACTGTCTGGATGCTGTTATAGGACCATTGAATGTGACTGCGGAATATGTGGACAGAATCTCAAAGGGAGATGTTCCTGATAAGATCACAGATGAATATAAGGGCGATTTCAACGAGATAAAGAACAATCTCAACCAGTGTATCGATGCTGTTAATCTGCTTGTGGACGATGCAATGATGTTAGCAAACGCAGGAGTTGAAGGACAACTGGATACAAGGGCTGATGCATCAGGACATTCCGGCGATTTCAGAAGGGTTGTAGAAGGAGTTAACAACTGTCTGGATGCCGTAATCGGTCCGCTTAATGTAACTGCAGAATATGTGGACAGAATCTCAAAGGGAGATGTTCCTGATAAGATCACAGATGAATATAAGGGCGATTTCAACGAGATAAAGAACAACCTCAACCAGTGTATCGATGCTGTTAACCTGCTTGTGGATGATGCAATGATGTTAGCAGACGCAGGAGTCGGAGGACAACTGGATACAAGGGCCGATGCTTCCAGGCATTCCGGTGATTTCAGAAGAGTTGTGGAAGGAGTTAACAACTGCCTGGATGCAATTATTGGCCCGCTTAATGTAACTGCGGAATACGTGGACAGGATTGCAAAAGGTGACATACCTGAAATGATAACCGATGAATACAAGGGTGATTTTAACGAGGTAAAAGATAACCTGAACCTGTGTATTGCTTCTCTTAGTATGCTGATCGAGGAGACTGATTCTCTTATAAATGCAGCAATTGCAGGAAAGATCGGCACCAGAGGTAATGCCGATGCCTTTGACGGTAAATACGGGGAGCTGGTTGACAACATAAATCAGGTGATTGACACACTGGTGGGACATATCGATAACATACCGGTGCCTGTCATGACAATTGACAAGGACTTCAATATATGCTACATGAACAGGAATGGTGCTGAAGTTATTGGTGTTGCCGGAGATGATCTGATAGGGCAAAAATGTTATGACCACTTCAAGACTGATGATTGTCTTACTGAAAATTGTTCATGTGCCCGGGCAATGAAATCAGGAAACAGTGAATTCGGGGAAACCTATGCACATCCAGAAGGAAAAGAATTGTGTATTGAATACGACGGAGTTCCTTTAAGAAACAAAAAAGGAGAAGTTGTTGGCGCCCTTGAAATAGTTATTGATAAAACAGAGGTCAGAAACGCTATTGAAGATGCACACGTCAAAGTAGACTATCTTGAAAAGATACCCACACCTGTTGTAATTATTGACAAAGATTACACCGTCCGGTTCATGAACAATGCCGGAGCCATGGCAGTTGGATGCACAACGGAAGAATGTAATGGTAAAAAATGTTTCGATCTTTTCAATACTCCGCATTGTAACACAGAACAGTGCAGAGTCGGCCGCGCCATGAAGACCGGAGAAATATGCACAGGAGATACGAATGCGAATCTTCCTGAAGGCACAGTCCCCATCAGATATACTGGTGCTGCATTAAGGGACAAAGATGGTGTTGTTGTAGGTGGTCTGGAATACGTTCTTGACATCAGTAAAGAAATGGAGATTACAAAAGGCGTGGAAGATCTGGTTAATGCAGCCATAGGAGGCAGACTCGATGAACGTGCCGATCCTGGTATGTTCGAAGGTAATTACAGGAACATAATAGAAGGTGTCAATTCCACCCTTGATGCTGTTATCGGACCACTTAATGTTGCTGCTGAATATATTGACCGTATTTCCAAGGGTAATATACCCGACAAAATCACAGACGAATATCAGGGTGATTTCAATGAGATCAAAAATAACCTGAACCAGTGCATCGATGCTGTCAACCTGCTAGTTGATGATGCGGTGATGCTGGCAAATGCCGGGGTTGAAGGCAGACTGGAAATAAGGGCTGATGCTTCCATGCATGGAGGAGATTTCAGAAAGATTGTTGAAGGTGTTAACAATTGTCTGGATGCGATCGTGGCACCTATTGGGGAAACTTCAAAGATCATCACAGATTACTCGGAGGGTAAGCTTGATAGCAGGATTAACATAGAGACACGCGGGGACTTTAAGAAACTTTCAGACACCCTTAACATGTTCGCCGAAGGATTGCAATCCATAATTTATGATTCTAATGAAGTTCTGGAGGCTATTGCAGTCAATGACCTGACAAGAAAGGTAGACGTGGAGGGTATCGGTGAGTTCAGGAAGCTTTCGGAAGGAGTTGAGAACTGCAGGCTGGCTTTGAATGATATCGTAGGAAATATGCTTCATTCGGCGCAGAATGTTGCTGCCACGGCAGAACAGATATCCGCATCTTCCGGGGAGCTTACTTCGGCTGCCACAGAGATCTCATCAACTGTCGAAGAGATGGCAAGGGGTGCACAGGTGCAGTCTTTGAAGACCGAGCAGGTTACAAAGTCTATGGATGAGATGACAGATGCGGTCCAGGAAGTTGCAGATAACTCACATAAAACTGCTGAAACTTCAGTTCAGTCCAATAAGCTTATACATAATCTCGGAAACATTGCTCATAATCTTAAACTTAAGATGGATAACATAAAAGTAGCTTCAGGTGACTCTGCCAGCCAGATAAATGACCTGGCTGAAAAATCCAGCCGCATAGATGAGATAGTAAATCTTATCACAAACATTGCCGACCAGACAAACCTGCTTGCTCTTAATGCTGCCATTGAGGCTGCTAGGGCAGGAGAGCACGGACGCGGATTTGCCGTTGTTGCCGATGAGGTGAGAAAACTGGCAGAGGATTCCGGTAATGCTGCAAAACAGATAGCAAACCTTATTCATGAGATGCAGGATGGTACTAATGGTGCGGTCTCTTCAATGGAACAGGTTAACCATGAAGTTGCCATAGGGTATGAATCTCTTGAGGATGCAGTAACTTCTGTTAACAAAGTTGTCAGCTCCGGTGAAGCGATCATGAAAATGGTTCAGATAATGGCAGCGCTGGCAGAACAGCAAGTTTCATCCATTGACCAGGTGGTTACCTCTATTGAGGAGGTTGCTACAATTTCTGAGGAGTCCGCAGCAGGTACTCAACAGACCGCAGCCGCCATACAGCAGCAGACAGCATCCATGCAGGAACTTGCAGCTTCAGCACAGGTGTTATCAACTATTTCCACAGACATGCAGGTACTTGTTTCCAAGTTCAAAGTCTGCAGGGAGAAAAAAACCGATTCCGAGAAAAAGACTACAGGACACGGTGATAGTTTAAACACCATGCTTGTCTAAGCCAGAGTTGAAAATTCATATTTTGCTGAGCTTTTCATATAGCTCAGCCATTCCTTTTAGTGTCATGCGTCCTTTTCTTGTTATCATATAATCTCCGCGTTCGTTTCTCTGGAGAATCATACCTGTATCAAGAAGTTTCTGGATATGGAACAACAGATTGCCTCCCCTGAGTCCTGTGCTTCTGGATATGTCTGAAAAACTGCGGGTTGCGGAATTGAGCAAACGGAGTATAGCAAGACGTTGTTTATTAGCCAGAGGCTCACATATCTGGCTTACGATATTATCTGATATATCTTCAATATTCATGGAAGCAAGTGAGGACTGTTCTTCTGCCGGGGAACTGTTAAACGATCGTATGAGTTCCATCTGTTTTTCAAATATCCGGGAAGCTGTATCAAGACAATCACCACAATTATCAAAATTTGCTTTTTCCTTGAGTCCGTCAAACCTTCTTCTGAACTCTTCAAGTGAACTTTCGTTTATCCTGTCCTCCAGCAAAAGAAAGGCCATTTCCTGAAGGAGACCTGAAAAAGCAGATTTGCAGGAGTCACCATGTTTACATTCCGTATCAAGACCCACTGCAAGTTTCTCTTTTGTGTCTGCCAGCATGTATTGTATGACCGGTCTGGAAAAAACTCCTTTAAGTTCCATGAAAAGTGCATCCGATTGCCTGTGTCCTGATATTTCCAGTGCTTTGTTGACATCTTTTTTCAGGGATTTTATCTCTGACCTGAGATTTCTGAACTCTTCCAGATAGATGTCGTCCATGATGGTTGCGTCGTTGCTCAAATTGCTGCTCAAAAATGGTCCTTCCTTTTTCCAGGGTTGTACAGTATTATTGTATAGGACTATATTAATCTATAGTAATATGCAGATGCATTGCAGAAATTTTGATATGCATATAAAGGACACAAACAAACATGATATATAGATGAAGAGTGTAGGCATGTTAGAAGCTTTACAGCGAGTACTTATTTACCAACTCAAAGGGATGAATCAACTTGATTTGCTCATTACTGGATAATGATCTTTATAAGCTGACAATGCAGATGGCAGTTCTTGAACTGTTTCCGCAGGCAACAGCAGAATATCGTTTTACCAACAGGGGGGAGCAGCGTTTCACACTGGAATTTGTTGGAGAACTTAAAAGGCTGATAAAAGAAGAGATCCCTTTATTCCGTGTAACAGATGATGAATATAAATGGCTGAAAGCTGAATGTCCTTATTTTAAACCCAGTTATGTCGAATATTTAAGAAATTATCGTTTTGACCCTTCAGAAGTATCTGTGTCCCTGACTGAAGATTCTGACCTTGACCTTGTGGTAAAGGGACCCTGGCATAGTAGCATTCTCTGGGAAATTGTCCTCATGTCAACAATTTCCGAGCTTTATTTTGATATGATAGAGAATGACTGGAAAAACACAGACGCTGAAAGCGGCAGAACTTATGATGAACTGCTAAAAGAATATGCAGAGCTTATGGGAACAGTAGGCATGGAACTTGAACAAAACGACTGTGGTTTTTCAGAGTTCGGAACCCGGAGGCGACGTAGTTTTGAGATCCATGATATTGCTGTAGGGGTGTTACATAGATGTAAGGCTTTTTCAGGCACCAGCAATGTGTATCTTGCAAAGAAATATGGTGTAAGACCCACAGGCACCATCGGACATGAGTGGATCATGGGAAATTCCGCTCTTATTGGTATGCGAAACGCCAATCTTTTTGCACTGGAAAACTGGGTGAACGTTTACAAAGGAAATCTCGGCATTGCACTGTCAGATACCTTTGGTTCGGAGCCTTTTTTCAGAGGCTTCAACCTGAAACTGTCTAAACTCTATGATGGTGTACGTCATGACAGTGGCGACCCGCTTGTCTTTGCAGACAGGGTTATAGAACACTATAAAAAGATGGGAATTGATCCGCTGACAAAAGTAGTGATTTTCAGCGACTCACTTTCCGCGGCTGCTGCCATTGAAATTAAAAATAAATGTGAAGGAAGGATCAACTGCATTTTCGGAATTGGCACCAGTATTACCAATAACCATGAATTCTTCCGCTCAAGTCCGCCTTTGAACATGGTAATCAAACTGCACAGTATCGATAATATACCGGTCGTGAAACTGAGCGATGACGAAGGAAAAGAAACCGGAGATAAGGATGCTTTGAGGGTGGCAAACTACATTTTCGGCAGGAAAGGACTCGACGATTAAACAAAGTCCCTACAGGTAATGAACCTGTGATCAGATGAGACCTGTTATTTGTGACATCATTCCCAGTGAGAGCATCAGAAAGAGATAGACCAGAAGTATCAGAAGACCTTTCTTTATTTCAACATAGGTGCTGCTTTTCATATGGGACTCTCCAGCAAAATATTGGTTTTCGTACTATATAAACATTAGTAAATAATAACATGTATTGATAATGTAATTTCATATTATCAGTATATTCTCATCATATGTATGCATAAAGTGAAAACTGTAGGTTCAGGATATGCTCATGCTTCAGGAACAATAAAAAAGAGTAAAAAGGGAATAGAATCCCTGAATGACAATAACCCATCAACAAACACACCCCACCCGCTCATACTCCACTTCTGGTGTCAAATGAAAGATACAGGTTTGTGGTGTCCGATCATGGACATGGCCTGAGGGGAGATTTAGAAACCGGGATAACCGCATCTTTCACTATCTTCGTTTTTCCGTTTTTATTGTGTTTGTTGACTAATCCACGTACTTTCCAATACTTAATAAATATATCCATGAAAAAATATATCATCATAATGATGGAGTGCTGTACTTCTTGAGATGAACAATAATATAATCAGAACATAGCGACATACTATTAAAAAGAAACCCTTTAACCGGAAAACCGCTTCTTGTATGATAATATTTATATGTTTGTATAGCTATTAGAGTACCTGATAATGAACATGATAGTCAAAACAGACCACAAACTCAGGCTGTAAGAATTAAAATCAAGAACACGAAAAGTATCAGGGGAAATAATATGGAAAAAATAGATGAAACAATGAGCGTATACCAGATATTAAGTGAATATCCCTTTTTACTGAAAATATTCAAGCAGCATGGTCTGGGAAAATTCGGGACAAAGGATGTCCTTGAGCAACTCGGACCATTACTGAAACTAAAAACTGCTCTTTCGATGGTATCGGTAAACAAGGATTCATTCATTGAATTGCTTAATCAGGATGTAGCAGAAAATGAAGAAAGAGGGGATTTCACCCTTGCAGATGCTCCGCAGAGACAAAAGGAGCTTACAATGCTTGCACTTTTACCATGTGGCATGAAAATGCCATTTAACCGTGCTCTTAATGCATTCTCAGAGGAGGACAGCAAAAAAACAGGTAATGTACTCTATTCACTTGTGGAAGGTAATGTCAATCATGAACTTTCCTACTATGCATATATGGATTCAGTCACCTCGGTTGAGGAGTTACCTGACATAATAATCAGTTCTGACATTAACAGCTTTTATCATAAACCATTCCAGGAAAACTTTCTCAGTCATGAATATTTCACTGACCTTGGTCCATCTCCAATGAACAGTGATTTTGAAGCAATTAATTTTGCCGATCCAAGGGGACAATTTACCATGGTCTCAGGAAACCTCCTTGTACTGGTCACAATAGATGAACTCATGGGAGATAGCCCAAAACCAGAGTCATGGGAAGATCTCCTGAAAGAGGAGTTCAGGAATAAGGTTGCCATGCGTGGCCAGAATGGATTCTTCTGTAACGGAGTATTGCTTCCATTCTACCAGATGTATGGTACAGAAGGAATCAAAAAACTGGCATCCTCTGTCTATATGGGACTTCACCCCTCCCAGATGGTGAAGATGGTAGACAGCAGGAAAGATGATGTCCCTCCAATGTACATCATGCCACATTTCTTTGCCATGAAAATAAAGGATAAGTCCAGGGTCTCAATCACCGTACCAGAAGAAGGCGCAATTGTAAGTCCGGTGCAGATGCTGGTTAAAAAGGAAGCAACTGAAAGAGTGAAGGAAATTACAGATTTCCTCTGCGGGAAAGAGTTTGGTGAAATATCTGCTAAGGCATTCTTCCCGACAACAAATCCTGAAATTGAAAATAAGATGGATGATGTGGGTCCACTCTACTGGCTTGGATGGGACTTCCTGCTTAACAATGATATCGGTGCGCTCAAAAAGGACATAGCTGAGGCATTCAACAAGCAGTTCATGACAAGCGGAGGCATCGTTTGAGACTTGTTACGATAGCAGGTCCTCCATCTTCAGGAAAAACCAGTATAATTATCAGGACAATTGAAGATCTCAGAAATAATGGTTTCACAGTTGGCGTTGTGAAATTCGATTGCCTGTCATCACAGGACGAAGAGCTTTATTCAGCATACAGCATTCCGGTAAGAACCGGTCTCTCAGGAGGACTCTGTCCTGACCATTTCTTTGTGAGCAACATTGAAGAAGCGCTCAAATGGGCTGAAAACAGAAAGTTTGACTTCCTGATCACAGAAAGTGCAGGTCTTTGCAACCGATGTTCACCACACATCAAGGATGTCATGGCAATCTGTGTAATTGACAACCTCAGTGGTGTCAATACACCAAAAAAGATAGGTCCGATGCTAAAACTTGCTGATATAGTTGTCATCACCAAAGGAGATATTGTCTCACAGGCAGAACGTGAAGTCTTTGCTTACAGGGTGAGACAGGTCAATCCAAAAGCAATGATAATTCATATCAACGGTGTTACAGGACAGGGTAGTTTTTACCTTGCAAAACAGGTTGAGAAAACCAGCTCGATTGATACACTTCAGGGAGCAACACTTCGGTTTACCATGCCTGGAGCTTTGTGCTCGTATTGTCTTGGAGAGAGAAAAATAGGCGATGACAGGCAGATAGGTGTTTCGAAACTTGTCAATTTCAGGGGAGATGACTGAATGAGGACAACTCTTCTTCAAATGACAATAGAAAAGCTCATGGAGATGATGCCATGGATCGAGGATTATTTTTCTTCATTTGAGATCGACCATGATGAGATAGGGGACCTGAAACTGGAAGATTTAGGTTCAACACTTGGAGAGGATTGTTTTACCAATAAAGGAAGCAGCTATCCGGACTTTATTGATGGATTCTTCATGTTTATCGAGCAGGTCAGAGCTCTCCGGCAGGACAGTGGATTTTCCATCAATTCACTGACTGTTCTTCCCGGAAGAGATAAGAATGGAAACGAAGAGGCTTTTTCAGTTGAACTGATAAAGGGAAAAGTGACAGCCATCGTCGGTCCCACAGGATCAGGCAAATCACGCCTGCTGGCTGATATCGAATCCCTGGCACAGGGAGATACTCCAACTGGTCGCAGGATACTGGCAGATGGTCGCTTTCCAAGTGATGAGGAACGTTTCTCAACCGAAGGACGCTTTATTGCACAGCTTTCCCAGAACATGAACTTTGTCATGGACCTTAGTGTAGAGGACTTCCTCACACTTCATGCAGAGAGCCTCATGGTTGATGAGATCCACCACATTGTCCAGAAGATCTACGATACTGCAAACGTTCTTGCAGGTGAGCCTTTCAGCCGTGAAACTCCGGTTACACAACTCTCAGGGGGACAATCACGAGCTTTGATGATAGCAGACACTGCACTTCTAAGCCCTGCATCCGTTGTCCTGATAGATGAAATAGAAAATGCCGGAGTTGACAAGGTAAAATCCCTTGAACTTCTTGTAAGCAATAATAAGATAGTCCTTATCAGCACACATGACCCGCTTCTTGCACTGTCAGCAGACCAGCGTATTGTCATCAGGAATGGCGGAATCTCAAAACTCCTGAATACCACAGATGATGAGAAAAAGCATCTTGAAAGCCTTGAGAAGATTGACAGGAAGGTCACGCTTCTGAGAGATCAGTTAAGGACTGGGGAAGAGATTGATTTGAGTGATCTGTTGGTTTAGATTTGGATGGTGGGTTTTGTATTATTGTCAAATGAAGGAAGCAATGGTATGCAAGTATATTAAACAGATTTTGGCTTTGTAGAATTCCCGGTAATATGACTAATACAGGCATTGTTCTTTTTCATGCCCATAAAAATAACCTGCAATCTAAAAACAAAGCAACCATCCGCCAAAGGCGGCACATTCCGATGCTTCTGCACAGAAGATTATTACAAGGATTATTGTATTTATAAAGAGAATTCTACATGAGTCCTGAAAAGAAAGTTCCCTGAAGTATTATGTAGATCATTTTGTTTTTTCTTGCAGGAAAACGCCAGCTTCGCCGGGCCCTTCGGGATTACTCAAGTTATTCATGATTTGCGATTAATCAGTATCCAAATTTTCTTAATGTTTTGATGGCAGGAATTCTACAGAACTCTATTTTTGGCCCTGTAGAAATCCTAATAAAAGATCACATATACACGTCTAAGGCAGGGAAATTTTGATGCAAGAAAATACAGAAGGATAGCAGGAAATTTAATTCAACACTAAGTTACAAAATAGAATTCAGAGTATTAACTCAGCCAGATATTTTTGAGCAAAGGAGTCACCAAATTAGAATGGAAGTAATTTTAGATATAATTTGACAGGCTCGCTATCTCTTTTCAGGAACTATGACAAGGCTTTTAAATCATGCATTCTTTACTGGAAATAGGCGACAAATATATGCTCAGAATTTATCCGGACATTTCTCGTTTTTTGATTTGCAGGTGATATTGTAATCTATGCACCATAATTTCATATCATCTAAAAATATATATTTCATTGGCGCCAAACAGGTGCATGTAACAGCAGGTAATTAGTGTGAACAGTCTATCATTTTCTTCTTATTTTATCCTTTTTTTCGGAGGTTATCCTCGCAATGCATAAAATATGTACTGATATAGTAATTGAAATTCCTATCAATGACGTCTGGGATATCCTGACAGACTTTGACAATTTTGAAACCTGGAATCCTTTTATCACAAAAATAAAAGGTAAACTTGAGCTCGGTTCTAAGCTTGATGTACATCTTCATCCACCCGGGACAAAAGGATTTGATATGAACCCGGTTCTAACAAAAGTGGAACCTGTTAATGAATTCAGATGGATGGGAAACCTCTGGGTCAAAGGAATATTTGACGGAGAACATGCTTTCAGACTTGAAAAACTTGAAAATGGTCGCACAAGATTGATTCAGTGTGAAAGGTTCAAAGGAATACTTGCTCCTCTGATACTGCATCTGATCGGCGAAAAAACCCGAGCAGGCTTTGAGAAAATGAATGCAAGTCTGAAAAACGAATGTGAAAAAAGAAATAGACAGGGGCTTACACGAAGTGTGCCCTTGGTCTGATAACTCTGTTATCTGAGTATTGTTCCATGCAGTGTGCTATCCAGCCCGAAACTCTTCCTATTGCAAAGATAGAAGTCGCAAGTTCGGCAGGAATATCAAGATATTTGTACACCACTGCAGAATAGAAATCCACGTTTGGATAAATTGGCTTTCCTCTTATCTCTATGAATTCGTGATAAAGAATATGCTCGATCTCTTCTGCAAGATCAAACCAAAATGCATCACCATTTTCTTCTGCAAGTTTCCTGGCAACATCCTTGTATATCCTTGCTCTGGGATCAAATGTCTTATACACACGATGACCGAATCCCATGATTTTTTCTTTTCGCTCAAGTTTTCCAAGAACATAATCCCTTGCATTCCCGATGCTGCCTATCTCATCAAGCATATCCATTACACCTTTTCTGGCACCACCGTGGAGAGGTCCTTTGAGTGTGCAAAGACCGCATATAACTGCTGAATACATGTCAGAGAGTGTTGATGCAGCTATTCTTAAGGAGAAAGTGGACGGGTTTAGCTCATGCTCTGCACTGAGTATGAGGTCTTTTTCCATAGCTTCAGCTTCCAGTTCGGTAGGGATCTTTCCACTTAGCATGTACAGGAAATTCGCTCCATGGGACAGATCGTTCATTGGCTCAATAGTTTCCTCACCAAAACTGGCCCTGTGCAGGGCAGCAACTATAGTCGGGAACTTTGCAACAAGCTTAATTGATTTATTCTTGTTTGCATCAGGTGTGTGATGATTGTTCTCTTCATCAAAGTGAGCCGTGCAGGATATAGCAGTCCGAAGACCATCAAGGGCTTCGGTACCAAACTCAAACTCTTTTAGCACTTCGATCTGTTTTCCATTTATGTGACGATTTTCTTTAAGCATCCGGGAATATTCGGACAACTCTGCTTCATCGGGAATCTTTCCATTGATAAGAAGATAGGAAACAGCATCATAAGAGAGATCAGCCAGATCCTCTATTTTGATACCCCTATACATCAGGATTCCCTGAATACCATCAATAAAAGAAATTTTGGTATCCAAAGCTACTACGCCTTCCAGGCCTTTTTTCATCTCTTCCATTTAAAAATCCCCCGGTGGATCAAATATAAGTTTTGATAGAATATGTTCAATAATACCTTTCAATTGTCCATATATAAAGTTTGCTTGAATTCAAAATGAATTATAATATTCATTTAGCCAATCAGGCAATAAAAATCAAAACGATAGCAGGAGTGAATTTTCATTCACCCTTTACTCTATCTCTGAGGAATTTGTGCAGAATTCCTCCATTCATATAGTATTCGATCTCAATTTCGGAGTTAAGACGGACATCAACCTTAAAGCTCTTCTCTTCACCATCATCGGATTTTGCTACAACAGTAAGTTCTCCGAATGGTTTCAGATCTTCAATACCTGTGATGTCGTATGTTTCCGTTCCACTAAGTCCCAGTGTTTCTGCTGATTCTCCATCCTTGAACTGAAGTGGCAATACACCCATGCCTACAAGGT
Organism: uncultured Methanolobus sp.; assembly: GCF_963665675.1. NCBI lineage: Archaea > Methanobacteriati > Methanobacteriota > Methanomicrobia > Methanosarcinales > Methanosarcinaceae > Methanolobus > uncultured Methanolobus sp. The sequence goes on from NZ_OY762426.1 coordinate 3,019,043, forward strand.
TGCTGCGGTGGATCCTTTCAAATGATTCTGCAATAACAGCCTTAATTCCAAGAAGCTGGGTTCCTTTTGCTGCCCAGTCACGTGAACTGCCGGTGCCGTATTCCTTTCCTGCAACAACTATCAATGGAATCTTCTGTTCCATATATTTCATTGCAGCATCATAGATCGGCATTTCCTTTTCTTCAGGAATGTACATTGTCCATGAACCTTCCTTGCTTCCTACAAGCTTGTTCTTAAGGCGTACATTTCCAAAAGTTCCTCGCATCATTACTTCGTGGTTACCGCGTCTTGAGCCGTATGAATTGAAGTTCTTCTCATCCACGCCCTTTGCCATAAGGTACTGACCTGCCGGGTATGATGTTGGAATTGATCCTGCCGGTGAAATATGATCTGTGGTTATACTGTCTCCAACATATGCCAGGGCTTTTGCACCTTTGATATCAGCAAGTCCCTCTACTTCCAGTGGGAAATCCTTGAAGAAAGGTGGTTCCTGTATGTAGGTGGAATCCGCATCCCATTCATAGAGCAGACCTTCCGGAGCATCAAGGTCCCTCCAGAGTTCTGTACCTTCATATACATTGGAGTATTGTTCCTTGAACATCTCAGGTGTGACTGCACCCTGCATACATTCGTTAAGTTCTTCCTTGCCTGGCCAGATATCCTTCAGGTAAACAGGCTGTCCATTTGGATCGCATCCAATTGGCTCATTTGCAAGGTCAATATCAACTGTTCCTGCGAGTGCATATGCTACAACAAGCATTGGAGATGCAAGATAATTTGCTTTTATCTGTGAGTTGATCCTGCCTTCAAAGTTCCTGTTACCACTGAGAACTGCTGCAACAGTGAGGTCTTTGTCCTCGATTACCTTTGAAACTGCTTCTCTTAAGGGACCACTGTTTCCGATGCATGTGAGACATCCGTAACCTACAAGGTGGAATCCCAATGCATCAAGGTATGGCATAAGATCGGCTTTTTCAAGGTAGTCAGTAACTACACGGGAACCAGGTGCAAGACTTGTCTTAACAAATGGTTTGACCTTGAGTCCTTTTTCAACAGCCTTCTTAGCAAGAAGTCCTGCACCGATCATCAGTGCCGGGCTGGATGTGTTAGTACATGATGTGATGGATGCGATGACAACTGAGCCGTGTGTTACAGCAACAGCGTCATCTGCACATTTTATCTTTGTAATACCAGTGTGATGTGGATGTGTGATCTCGGAAACACTGTAACCACCTTCGTTCAGCCAGCGTCCGTAATCAGGATCGGTTTCGCATGCTTCCTTTCCGCTCTTTGCAGCGAACACTTCCTTCATTGTCTGGTGGAATGCCCTTGACATTTCAGGAAGTGGTATGCGGTCCTGTGGTCTCTTAGGTCCTGCAAGTGATGGTTCTACTGTGCTTATGTCAAGTTCAAGTGTTGATGTGAACTCTGGTTCAGGTGCGTCATTTTCAAGGAAAAGCCCCTGTTCCCTACAATACTGCCTGACGAGGTCTACCTGCTCTTCACTCCTGCCTGTCATTGTCATGTATTCAAGTGTTACTTCATCTACAGGGCAGAATCCCATTGTTGCACCGTATTCAGGAGCCATGTTCGCAAGTACGGCTCTCTCTGTGAGCTCAATTGCCTTGTATCCTGGTCCGTAGAATTCTACGAACTTTCCGACAACACCATGTTCCCTGAGCATCTGTACGACTGTGAGTACAAGGTCAGTTGCTGAAACTCCTTCCCTGAGCTCTCCTGTGAGCTTGAATCCGACAACTTCAGGTATTGGCATGTAATATGGCTGTCCGAGCATCACGGCTTCAGCTTCAATACCGCCGACTCCCCATCCAAGTACACCAAGTCCGTTTATCATGGTGGTGTGTGAATCTGTTCCGACCAGGGTGTCAGGGTATGCAACAAGTTCGCCACATTTTTCATTCAGGTGAACAACAGATGCAAGGTACTCAAGGTTGACCTGGTGGATGATTCCGCTTGCAGGCGGAACAACTTTCAGGTTATCAAAAGCATTCTGTGCCCAGTGAAGCAGCTCGTATCTTTCAGTGTTGCGGTGGAACTCATATTTTTCATTGCAGTTACGTGCGTATGATGTTCCATAATAGTCTACCTGAATTGAGTGATCGATAACAAGATTTGCAGGAATGACCGGATTGATCGCTGAAGGGTCACCTCCGAGTCTTTCCATGGCAGACCTTATGGCTGCGATGTCCACTACTGCAGGAACACCTGTAAAGTCCTGCATAATTACTCTTGAAGGAATGAATGGAATATCTACTGCAGGTACGCCTTTTGGGCTCCAGCTTGCAAGATTCCTGACATCATCTTCTGTAATAACTTTTCCATCAACATTTCTCAGAATATCCTCAAGCAGAACTCTGATTGAGTAAGGTAATTTTGAAATATTGGCAAGACCTGCCTCTTCAAGCTTTTTTAAGCTATAGAATGTTACCTCTTTGTTAGCAATAGTAATAGTTTGTCTGGATTCAAAAGGATCTTTAAGATCACCACATTTCATAATGTCACCTATTCAAATGTAATTTTAGTTAAACGATTATCTGCAAAGTTAAAACCGGTGTCAATACCGGGATCATTTGGTAGTTCCATACTGACAGTCCTGTTGATATAGGTCTCTGCATATGTAAACTATAATAATGTTTTTTTCAGGACTATCTGAACAGGGTATAAAAACCCGCATTGGAATAAATAACTTTGCCTGATTCAACATCATCTTTTATTTGCTTAGATAGAGGCTAGTTTGAATTTTTAACAATTTAATAAATGGAGGAGAAAAAGAAGGGGAAACTGTTTTGTCAGGAACAAAACAATTGGTGTGATTATAAGTATCAATTAATATCAATTACATTCCGACAACCAAATTGCCGAAAAGGCAAACATCATTTTTGGAACCCATAATTGCAGGTCTGAGTACATCGATACCCGACTCCACAATGTGTGATGCTTCAAATATTTCTGCAAGCTGTGACTTACCATCCTCAAACTGATCTCCCACGGCTTTCATGCCTTCCACAAACCCGAGCTCAATCAGTTCTACCGGACTTACTCCTGCTTCCAGGGCTTCGTGGGCTATCTTTTCGACGGCGTTTTCATCGAGATCCATTACGGCATGCTTTGCCTTGTCAAAGATCTCTTCTTTTGTTGGGTTCATATATCTCACCTTGATTCTGGTGTTTTACTTTTTCAGGTCATTTTTCTAATTCTATTTTTGTTCATCAAACGATACCCAGATCAAGTACCAGCGATAATACGATTGCTATTACCGAGAAGGCAAAGATTACCAGGTAATTCATACGCTCCTTTGAAACGGAAAGGCTCCACATAATATATTGTAATCCGCGGTAATCCTCTTCACTCAAAGGAGTCCTGCTCTCTATCTTACTGAGCAGCTCAAGGTTTCTTAAAACTCCGACCCTGCGTGTTGCAACATGGTATCTGTGTGCGAAGAATATCAGATAGCCAAGTACTCCCAGGTAGAACAGAGCTTTTGACAATATCCCGTTGTAATAATCTGCAATAATTATCAATCTCAGGAATACAGCTGAAAACATTCCTAACCAGAAGTAGAACTGTATCTTCTTGAGACTGTAACCCTCAGGGACATGGATTGTATTTAAATTCGTAATGTTTTCTGTCATAATTATCTATCTATCTGTTTTTTCTATGATGTCTGGAGAGTGTCTATTTGCATTCACTCAGCAGACAGAATCCTTGTACCTTCTTTATATTATTTATAATTAACTAATATAAAAAATTCAGTAGAATTCCTGTTTTATATGAGTGACACAAACTTTGCTTTTTTTCAGTTCCACAAAAACAACCTGAAATCTGAAAACAAAATAACCATCCGCCAAAGGCGGCACATTCCGATGCTTCTGCACAGAAGATTAGTGCAAAAACCATTGCATTTACATAGTGAATTCTGGAAAAGTCCTTAGAAGAAAATACCTGGTATTTGTAGATTATTTACATTTTTATGGGAAAACGCCGGCTTCGCCGGATCCTTCGGGCTCACTCAAGTTATTCATGACCACGATAAATCATGTTGACCTGAAAAACCGACATGCTTACATCTAATTTTTAACGGCAGGATTTCTACAGAGCCATGAGTTCACATAATATAAATCAAGTAAAGTTTATCGCAGAAAAGAAGAAATGAAAGAGAAGAAAACAGATCAGACTTCAAGACAGTCAAGAGGTCTTTTGAAGAATGCTTTGATCATTCCTTCATCGTCGACATTTTCTGTGAAGCGGATAAGTTCCCAGCCATCAATGCCGAACTTGTTCAGGTCTTCTTTTGTCCTGTCCCACTCGCCGTAGTGGACAGATTTGATATCATATTCCCATGGTGCCATATATTTAACCTCTGTTGAGTAATTTAATTGAGTATATAATATCGTATAATCGCGTCGTATAAATAGCTTGTCAAAAATTTTTCTTGCCCACTAATCAAGCTGACTTGATATTTTAAAAAAGAATTGCGAAACAAAACAGTAGACTCTAAAATATTATTCTGCTAAAAAAATGTGATGTAAAAAAGATTGAATTGAGATTTAAAGACCTGACAATTTTTTTGTTTTGTCCACGTCTTTTTTGTCTCTGACACCTTCAAAGAGACGGTCCTTGTCAATCCACATTTCTGACGCACTTTGCAGTCCTGCGGATTTGTGAGGCGCAAATTCTATTCTAAAACCAGGCGTTGCAGGAACTTCCGTATCAAAAGGTTTGTAGAATGAATTCTCAGGTAACAGATTTTCAGATTTATCGTTTTCCATCTTTTCCGTTAATAGTTTTTCATCTTTCTTGTTCTCAGTCATACTCTAATAAATTAGGCTTATGCTTATTAAAGGATTCTGCTGAGGAAAAAGTGAATGATGGAAGTGAATCAATTATATGAACAATTTTCTCATGAACACTTATATTAATGAGTAACACTATCACTTTTGCAGGGGAAAGATTCAGACTTTTTATGGCCCCCCGGTTTGAATTTTCTATTTCAATGATCTAACCATGACAGGTCGATTACAGATGAATGAGAAAGACAGGTTCAACAAGGATATGATAATCGTCCTAATTGGTGCTATTATTGTCTTTTTAGTGGCGTTAATATTCGATGTGTTTGACCTGATACTGGATCTCCTGATAACTCATGAAAAATGGCAAATAGATGAGTTTTTCATACTGACCGCATATATCACAATAGCCCTTGCTATATTTTCATACAGAAGATGGAAGGATGCTGACAGAGAAATAGAATCCCGGGTTGAGCTTGAAAAAGACCTCCTGCAATCAAAAACAGAAGCTGAAGAAGCAAGAACCACAATGGGTAAATTCCTTGTTGACATGAGTCATGAACTGCGTACACCACTGAATTCAATTATCGGCTTTTCAGATATGCTTCTTGATGGCATTGTTGGCGATTTAAATAAAAAACAAACAGATTATGTTGGCAATATATCTAAAAGCGGCACACACCTTTTACACCTGATAAATCAGCTTCTTGATCTGGCAAAAATAGAATCGGGAAAATTGGAAATAAATGGTGAAGAGTTTGAACTCCAGGATCTTGTGGATGAAGTTAGTTCTATAATTGATGCACTTGCTAAGAAGAAGAATATTGAAATCTCTTACAAAATATACCCCGGGATTGGTCTTATCAATGCTGACAGGCTGAAACTGAAGCAGATACTTTTCAATCTCGCAAGCAATTCTATCAAGTTCACTCCGGAAAAAGGATCAGTGACAATTACGGCTGAAAAAGTACGTGAAAACACAATGCTGTTAAAAGTATCGGACACAGGTCCGGGAATGAGTCCTTATGATATGGAAAAGATATTCCGTCCATTCGAGCAACTTGGTAATATGGAAGAAACAGGATACAAGGGAACAGGCCTTGGTTTAAGTATTGTTCAGGCTCTGGTATCCCTGCATAATGGAAAGGTATGGGTTGAGAGCGAATTAGAAAAAGGGTCCGTATTTTTTGTAGAACTTCCTATTTCTCTTAATGCAGTACATTGACACAGGAAATAAATTCATTCCGTACATGCTTTTTGAAAGTATAATACACAAGAATCTCACACAAAAGTCAGAGCTATAAATGCAAGCTCTGCAACAGATGCAGAAAAGATAGGAATTGCCAGGTTGTCATCTATTTTCACAAATGTGGTTTCTACATAAGTTGCAACCAATGCCATTATAAGTGAAATGAAAGGATTTTTAATTAACAGAACAGCTATAACAATGTCTACTAAGAATTCTGCAATACAGCCTTCAATGCTTTTTCCATTATCAATCCTTATTTTACCAAATCTTTTTCCAATCAGTGCGGCACTCATGTCCCCGAACGTTGTCATGAGGATTGCAGCAAAGGCCACATTTTTGCTGAAGACGGATACAACTATCAGCGCTCCAATTGTAAAATAGACATATGATCCAACGGCAGCTTTTTCTTTCTGGCGTAAAACAACGTGCAAAACAGGAAGTTTAAATCCCCTGTCAAGTCTTAAGTGTTCAATACCCAGCACCAGCACCAGATACGTCATCAGAAGTATCTGACATGCCTGTTTTCCCATGAATGCATAAACGAGAACAATGAGTATAGAAGTAAAATGAACTCCTTTCCTCAGAAGTTCATTGGTAAAAGAAATGCTGGTCATTGCCACTAATTTGGTCTGTTAATATATAAAATAGTTCATCAAGTTAAAAATGTCAATTCATGCAACTATTGTACTATTCGTATTATTTTACTAAGGTTATTTTAAATACAACTATAACCAATTTTATATATACAATATATCTGTGGGAAACGGGTCTACATATCTTACATTAGTTGTCGGGAGTAATGGTATGGGTTTAAAGGTTATCAGTATTTATTGTATAGAACATTTTCACCTGTATCCTTAACCGGAAATCATGTTTAGGGATTTTGTTTTAATCCATTTGTTATGATTCTGTTTTCTGCATATCCCAGGAGTGGTAAATATGGCAAGGTACAAAAGAACAAAGGGTGTAAAAATAGCAGCAACCGCTGAAGGTGTTAAAGATTCTCCAGTTCCGTTAAAGGCTGTGGTCTTTTCAGATGATGGAAATGAAATAAGGATACTGGCAGAAAAGAAGTTAAAAACCGATAAGGTTGACATTTCGGTTAATATGGATGCTTCAAAGATGCCGGAGAACTCTAAAATAGCCATTGTTCCCGACGAGTTGAAGCAGGGAACCCAGATACGCAGGCTGGCAGCATCTGAAAATGCATCAGTTGCCAGTATAAGTAAAGAAACAGTTCTCTCCCGCGATGGTGTCCTGAAGGACGAGGATCTTGCCTTAAAACCGGTGGAGAGTGTTCTTGGCCTGTGGCAGCTTAAGCACAAGGTATGTGGCCGTGTTTTTAAGACAGACCCCACAACAGGCGAGCAGTGTCCTGTACCTGGTGCAACAGTTCATGTATATGATGTTGACCTGAACTTTTTCTGGTGGTATCCTAACCCCGGTCATCCATGGGGATGGGTCTACCCGTTCTTCCCTCATCGCAGAGAAGAGATAGCAACAGCAAAAACCGACGAATGTGGTTATTTCTGCGTGAATGTCCCGTATTTTGATATCGATGCGGTTCTCAGGTGGAGGCTGCGTTATCGTTGCCTGTGGGATATTCTCAGGAGGCCTTCGGTAATTGAAGCAATTGACCTTGGAGTCAAGCCGGATATACGTTACTATCCTGAACTGGAGAAGCTTCCTGAAATGCGTGTCAAACCCAGACCTGAACCATGGCCTCCTGATGGACCTGTTATAAAAGAAACAGAATACAGAAACCTCAAAGCTAAAGATGAGAATGCTATTGGAACGATTTCAGCAGAAATAAAGAAGGAACTCAGCTCAGGTGTAAGCAATCTTAAAAACAGAAGAAGTGATCTGTTCACAAAATCCAGGTTTGCGGCAGTAAGAGAAAATCTCTTCAGCAAGAATTCGCTTTTTGAGCCTGTAAGCAAAGATACTTCTTCAGTCCTTGAAAAACCGGCTTTTCCAAGATCGATAACTCCTCCGTCACTTCCTGATGATGAACTGCTAATGGAAATGCTTGGTAAAAACAAAAAAGATGTTGCAGAAACCCTGGCTAAGATCAGGGTATCTAAACCAACAGTAAGGCTGCTGCGCTGCTGGCCTGAGATTGTACCGGAATGGAATCTTTTCCTTGATGTGCCGGACATAGTATTCAAGGTCGAGCAGGATATTGACGACGATGGTGTCCTGGAAACGATCTATGATGAAGGTTATTTCGATGTGAACTGGAATCTGGGTGAATCCACAACTGATGTGCAGATAGAAGCATGGCCTAACGCCATATGTGTTCCTTGCGGCCAGTCATATGAACCATGCACAAAGGCAGGTATCGTAGGTTTCAATGATATTGCCATCGATCCGATGTACTTTGACGCCGAAGGTTATGTCAAAGGTGTTAACAGGCCAAAGCAGTTCGTTGCATTCCCTCTGCCTCATATTGTCCGACCTGATGCTGAGACGCCTCTTTGTAAAACCATTCGTATCGTAGGTTGTCCCGAGTACGGAACAGCCGTATACTATAAGGTTTTCTACACGTACGAAGGAGGTACTGAGACACACTTCAATGAATCCTGGCATGTTTATAATATAAGTGCAGGCACTTCGCATCATGTAAAACCCGATTCCAACGGGTTCTATGAAGTTCTTACTCCGCCGAATGATTACTTCCCATATCACACACTGATAAACTGGAGAACTCATCGTTATCCTGATGGAAAGTATGAACTCAGGCTCAAACTTTATGATGCTTCCCACAACCCAATAGCAGTGGCCCTTGATCCTGTCAAGGTGGTTATAGATAATAGTAAACCTTCGCCGGTTGATTTCCTGAAACTGGAATACAGGGAGGACGGAGGTGCATGGACAGAGGCTCCTCTGCATTGTCCTATCATAAGGAGAAATCCGGATGCTGATATAGAACTGAAAGTCCAGTATAATGTAGCTGCAAGCCATCTGAGGGATATAGCTATCAGCTTTACAGGTTGTTCAGGCTCCGTAGGAAGTGACAGTTACTGGCATCAGGCAGTGGATGACAATAACCAGATACTTGAATGGACTGTGACTGTGCCTTCAACAGTTGATGAAGGTGGCTACCGTTTCTACCTTGAAGGACGCAGCCGGGCTTTTAATGCAACAGGAGGACTTGCAAGCAACTGGGAATTCGATACACTCAGCATATGGAGGGGCAATTCCCTGCATGTAGTGATACTTGACAAAGGAGAATGAAATCCACATTTCATTTTCTCAAATAAATCAGTTATCTGCAAGTGGATTATATGGAGGAATATGAGTTAAGAAGAATGTTATTTTCCAGAACATGGCATTCTTCTGATCTTTTTTTGGTAAAAACGTTTTCACCTGATACCGTCATAAACGGAATTGTATTCTACTGATGAAAACCTTTAAAATGTATCAGGACTTGAAGCCCATTTCATGGTTACTATATTTGCTGACAGGATGGAGAACACCAGAAAGTCCTTCATCAGGGAGATTTTAAAAGTCACTCAGCAGCCGGAGATCATATCATTTGCCGGCGGACTGCCAAATTCTGCACTTTTCCCTGCAGAGGAACTTGCAGCAGCGGCTGCAAAGGTAATGTCAGAGGACGCTGCGAATGTCCTGCAATATAGTACAACAGAAGGTTACCTGCCTTTACGTGAGTTTATTGCGCGAAGGTATCTGGAAAAGAACGGGCTTGAGATTTCTCCCTCGGAAATCCTTATAACAAACGGCTCACAGCAGAGTCTGGATCTCATAGCTAAAGTCTTCCTGAACAAAGGTGACAATGTTGTCATTGAAATCCCGGGATATCTAGGTGCGATACAGTCATTCTCGATATTTGAACCTGAATTTCTGGAAGTTCCTCTTCTTGATGATGGCATAGATATTGACATTCTTGACAAGACCCTGAGTGAAAGTGATGCAAAGCTTTTCTACACGGTTCCAACATTCCAGAATCCTTCTGGCATTACATACTCACAAGAGAAAAGGGTGGGAGCTGCCAGAATCCTTGAGAAACACAGAGTTGTTTGCGTCGAAGACAACGCCTACGGTGAATTAAGATTTGCCGGCGAGGATGTACCTACTATCAGGAATTATCTGGAAAATACAATTCTTATGGGTTCCTTCTCAAAGATCATTGCTCCGGGACTGCGTCTTGGATGGATATGTGCAAATAGCCCCATAATGGAAAAACTCCTTATTGCAAAGCAGGCAGCTGATCTGCATTCCAATTACCTGTCCCAGAGAATAATCTGTCAGTACCTTATGGATAATGATATCGATGAACACATTCTGAAAATAAAAGATGCATATGGTTCAAGACGTGACTATATGGTTGACATGATGGCCAGATATTTCCCGGAAGGTATTAGTTATACCAAACCAGAGGGCGGTATGTTCGTCTGGGTAACATTGCCGGAAGGGGTATCTTCGATGGACCTTTTTGATCTTGCAATCAAAGAGAATGTTGCCTTTGTACCAGGTAGTCCGTTCTACACCACCGAAGGAGCCGGTGATAACACTCTCAGGCTTAATTTCTCCAATTCCGATCCTGATGAGATAGAAGAAGGAATCCGAAGACTTGCCGTTTGCATGAAGAAACTTACCAGTTAAAAATGGACAAAAAAGAATCAATGTCAGCTAAAAAAAGAAAAAGAGCTTTCACTCAAGGGTGATAGCTTCTACCGGACAGACGTCAACACAGTCACCACAATCGACACATTCGTTCGCGTCGACAGTTGCAACATCATTGTTCATTGAAATGGCTTCTACCGGGCAGGTATCTACACACTGCTCGCATCCTGTACATGTATTTTTATCAACAACAGCTGGCATTTTCTTTCACTCCAGTAGTATCTCGTTCATGATACTACAGTTCAAATCAGAGATTATGAAATAAATATCTATCGAGGGTTGCTTGTATTGGCAATTAACAATATTATAGCAAAAATGCTGCCTTTTCCTTCTTCACTTTTTACGGATACAGTTCCGTTGTGCATTTCCACCAGTTTTCTTACAAGTGAGAGACCAAGGCCGGTTCCGTCATACTGGCGACAAAGGCTCGAATCAAGCTGCCTGAATGGTTCGAAGAGTGGTTCATGGTTCTTTTCAGATATACCAATGCCAGTGTCCTCAACCTGAATGTGTAATAGGTCGTTTTTAATGTAAAAACCATATTAAAACTATAAATACTATCTCTCAGAATGTTATTATGGGGGATATGAATGGAATTCAGAGAACTCTCTGATGATCAATGGAAATTTATTAAGCCACATTTACCTCCACAACCAATAACCGGAAGAAAGAGGGCTGATGGCCGTAAGGTCATCAATGGTATTTTCTTTGTTCTGATAACTGGTTGCAGATGAGGAGATATGCCAGTTATTTATGGTTCCCAGGCAACTGCCTGGAGAAGGCTTAAAAGATGGTCAGAGGGAGGTATATGAAATGGGACACCGGTACATTTCTCAATTTGATGTAATATTCAGGGTTTGAGTAGATCAGGGTTGCTTTTTTAGCTTTTTTAAAATCGAGGTACTCGTCCTTGATCCATACTGAAACTAAATTTACTTTTTTTCGGGACATAAGTTTCTTCAGGAAAACATCACAATTTTCAGTTATATCCAGTGAGTTACCTACTGAAAGTGAGAGTTCATACAGAAGTGATATATGATTAAATATTTCTGCATAATTTTTCTCGTCCATGAAGAAGCTCTTTCTTTTTTCCTTTCTGAATACTGAGTACCGCATTTTCCGGGATACCACCTGCGCAGACCAGTTCCCCATTTCCGTTGATCCTGAATACTTCTCTTATCAAGTCTTCATGATCTTACACGTATATTCCAAAAGGATGGTGACTTAGCACATTGTAACCATTATCCTGGCTGAGATCTATATTATAATTCACCCAAAGCACTTCCCTGAACACCTCTAAAGCGTTTCTCCAGTTAAGCTCTTTTATGATGTTGTCCTCGCTTTTTGTAACAACCAGCGGCCCTATATCCCTTTTTCATCCATGGAGGACTCCAAGCCCACATGCGGCATCAAGGAATGCGAGTATAGCGGCATCCTCAAAAAATCCTTCCGGGGAAATTGTACAGGGAAGTAAGAGGCGGGGAAATATCCGCTGCATTCCATCGACAATTATAAAAGCAGTTATCTTTCTTTTGAACGTTGAGCGGATTGTCGTTGTGTTTTGCTCCTGAATTTCCCGTGCTTCTTTAATCTCTTTAATGAGTATTGGTTTTTGCACTGCTGGCAGTTTCGTCTTTTTTAATACCAACGTATTCGAGAGCATTAACGATGCTATCGATTTCAGATGATGGAATATACATAAACATCTTAAAGATTTCAAACGAAGGATATGTTTATGATTCTGATTTTGTGTTGAGATCTGTCCACTGTTTAGTGGTGTAATTATGCACAATAAGCTCAAATGTGTAACATTTACTCGTTAGTATTGTATAATATTTATATATAATCTTGCCATGCACATGTAGTATGAAAATTAGTTTTGGGTATTGTTTTTATGGGATGCAACTTAATAGTCCTGTCCAGGATAGCTAACCTTTCAGAAGGATTAAATATACTTTATATTGTACCTACTAAACGAACAAAATGCCCGAAAAAAAGCACACTCCTACGGACATCAAACTGGTCATAGCACTTGTTCTGCTTACGGACATCTTTGTGCTCATCCCTTTCCTGAACGATAGTCCTATACGTACGGTACTTGGTTTACCAATGGTTTTATTCTTGCCCGGTTATGCTTTGATAGCTGCCCTCTTTCCGGGAAAAGATGATCTGGATGGTATAGAACGTATTGCTTTGAGTTTTGGTCTTAGTATAGCAGTTGTTCCTCTCATCGGATTGATCCTGAATTATACTCCTTGGGGGATACGTCTTGTACCGATACTGGTCTTTCTTACGAACTTTACAATCCTCATGTCTATTGTGGCAATCTACAGGCGTGAGGCACTTGGGAACAATGCATTTTCTGTTCCTTTCAGAGAAATGTATGAGTCTGTTATTGCTGAGATTAATGAAAAACCGGAATCACAACTTGACCAAATTCTTACAATCGTTCTGATGATTTCCATACTTTTATCCGCCATAACTCTTGCGTATGTTGTTATCACTCCAAAGCAGGGTGAGAAGTTCACGGAGTTTTATATACTGGGACCGGAAAGGATGGCGGATAATTACAAAACCCATCTTGAACTTGGCGAGAGCGTGTATGTGATTGCAGGAATCGTAAACCATGAGTATTCGGTAGTTAACTATTCTATTGTGATAAGATTGAATAACGAGACAATTGAGACACCCCCAAGCCTGAATCATATTGCACTTGCTCATAATGTTACGTGGGAAAAGCCGGTTTCGTTTATACCGGGTGTCCCTGGGGAGGATATGAAGCTGGAGTATTTACTTTACAGGGAAGACAACATGACAGAGCCTTACAGGGATCTGCATCTCTGGATCAATGTAACGGAGGCGGCCGAATGAAACATGAAAAATTGAAATGCTCCAGGAGTCTACGCAACCGTTTGAAAAATATGGATTTAGGGGATAATTCTATGGCCGCCAGCCTGACGGATACTTATGTGATATCTGTTGCAATGCTCATGATTGTACTTGCGGAGTTGCTCCTGTATTCCGGTAATTACAGGGCAGGAACAACGCTTCATGTCATCATTCTGCTTGCTTTATCCCTTTCATCCATATGGATTGACGGGAATCATGTGGCAAGGAGTCTTCAGGCCCTGAGTTTGCTCCCAATCCTCCGCTTGCTAAATATGTCAATGCCTGTATTCTCCGAAATGACCATAAATTTATATGTTTTCATCTATGCTCCGTTGGCGGTACCAGCATATTTTTTGATACGTCATCAGGATATCTCTAGAGAAATGCTAGGATTCCAGTTTACCAATATGAAAAAATATATTCCACTGGCAATTGTAGTCGGTTTATTTATTGCACTGGGTGAGCATTCCATAATTCATGCAGGCAATCTGATTCCTGACCTTTCAGTTGGAAGCCTTCTGAAGATTTCCATTATTATGATTTTCTTTGTTGGCTTTATGGAAGAACTGGTATTCCGATCCCTGCTTCAGACCCGTCTTTCAGAAAGCTTTGGAGATCTTAGGGGTTTGTTGTTTGCCAGCCTCTTATTCGGCGTGATGCATTCTGTTTATGGAACCATTTATGAGATATTTTTCACAGCCATTGCAGGCCTGATAATCGGATATATGTTCCAGAAAACAAGCAGCCTTCCGCTTGTTACGCTGACACATGGACTCGTCAACATATTCCTTTTTGGAATAATTCCTTTGTTAGCATGACCTTTTTCATCTTTATTTTATAGATTTTCCGTTTTATTCAAAAGGTGTGATGACATGATATCTATATTTTTCAAAAAATTTACAGGAATTATTAAATAAATAGATGACCAATATAACAGAAGGGAATAAATAATTGGCATATATGTAAAATATGCTTCATAATTATGTACGGAGATGCAACTCATATGATTCATAAAAAAAGCCTGCCTGATAGCTCAGCAGGTCTCATCAGAAATAGTTCACTGTTTTTATTGATATTTGGTACTGCTGTGTTGTTAATGACTTCGACAGCATTGGGAGAAGCATCTAACATCACAATTTCACCGGAAAACCCGTCTCCGGGTGACACGGTTACTGTAAGTGGTGAAGCATCTCCCTATGAAGAAATATCTGTATCCATAGACTTTGAAAAAATTCAATCTGTTTCAGAAGGAAGTTATGAGTATAGGATAGGAAAAATTACTATTCCTGAAGGTTCAGACTCCTTTAGTTTGAGAGCTGAAGGTGTAGATAGTCTGGATATAACTCTTTATGTTTTGGGTCAGGGATTACCCTCTCTTCCTGTTACTGTAAATAATGGGATTGCTACTTTTGGGACCAGCAAAATAACAAGTGGTACATATGACATTGGATTAAGTGGCACATCATCAAGTAATGAAGTTACATTAACATTTGGAGGAAGAGGCTCCATTACTGCAGACTCAGAAGGTAATTTCCAATATTCCTACACAACAGAAAATATGCCTGAAGGCGATTTCACTCTGAACGTTGGTGGACAAACTCAACAGGTATCTCTGGGAACAACTGATGATTCCAGCGATGACGACGACAGTTCCAGCAGTTCATCCTCATCTTCCAAGAAGAAAAGTAGCAGTCATACAGGAACTGAGCTCAATATAGTTCCTGCAGAATCTCTCGGTGATGATACTGAGAAATCCTCTGGTGTGGGTGATGAAATTGATACGAAGGCATCCACTCAGGATTCAGGCTCAGAAAGCCCTGAAGGTGACACTGATACTGGTGAGGTGGATGGATATATACTGGAAAACAAATCCTCATCGGGTATACAAACTAAAATTCCGGAGCTCGGTGTGATGGGGGCTGTAGTTGGCGTACTCTGTCTGGGAGCTCTTTTTATAGGGTTCCGTAAGAATCGCTACAAGTAAACGTCACGATCTATTTTTTGTTTTTAATTAGCCGGATATTTTGCCGGCAAATACATTTTCCAATATTCATTTAAAATATGCAAAAAAGGGCTTTGTAGAATCCTATTGATATAAGTAACACAGACATTGATCTTTTTCCATGTCTACAAAAACAATAGGCAAACTAAAAACAAAATTACCATCCGCCGAAGGCGGCACGTTCCTATGCTTCTGTACAGAATATAAATACAAAGACTGCAGCTATGCTAATAATTGTCCAGAAAGACCATGAGGAAAGTATTCTCTGGTATTATATAGATTATTTTATTCCATCTTATTGCAAAACGCCGTCTTCGACGTACCCTTTGGGATCATTCAAGTTATTTATAATCCACGATAAATCGATTCGCAAACTATTGAACTGACAAAACAGCCTCTTACTTTTAAGTTTTAATGGCAGGAATTCTACAAAGCCCAAAAAAGAAAAAGGTATCAGAGAATCTCTGATACCTTGAAGATCACTATTGCTACAAACGATACCAACAACGGCAGGATTGTCATATTTAATGAGCAATCAAGAGATTTGTTCCACTTCTCAGAAGCAGACAATACTTCTTTTGCCGAAAGCAACAAGATCAGTGCAACGACGGCCAGCACACCGTATTCCGGCAGTCCTGTTGGTGTCGTCATTGACACGGCTCCAGCTGCTGAAGATATCGTACTGGTTGTTGTGGTTATTATTGTGCTTGTCAGCATTTGATCTCCACTCGTTTATTAAATAGACTTGATATTATTAATACCTTGTGAAGTTTATTGCATATATTTTGTATTTTTAGAGTGATATGCCTGCAATATATTTTAAGGAGTTTAGTGGCTATTTATCCTTGATTTTTCCAGTCACTTCTCCGATCCCACCAAAAAAGTGGGAATTTAATTTTCTTTCCCGGAAATATATTCACAATATCCATAGCTTATTGGTCCGGATTTTGTAGTCTCGCAGGGGAATTGTGGGCATTCAAAACACAATTTCATATTGTTGTTATATGCACAGTCCGCAATCTTACAAAAGGGATTGGTTTTTGGGACACAGCCTGTTTCCCCGTTAGGACACTCTCCTTTTACCATCTTCGGGCACTTTTCACATGCAATTCCGCATACTCCTATTCTCATCACGGTCACCTTTTCATTTCATTAGATCGATGGATTATTTGCCTGTTTCGTTTCCGTCACCTGGGACATACACAATAGTACCGTCCGGCAACCTGTAAGCCGATCCCAGATATTCTCCTGTTCCTGTGCCCATATTTTCGCTCATATCAAGCACCTGTACAGGTTCACCGGCTTCCTTGATAATCATTTCCATATTCTCCTCACCGGGATTTTTCACAATGGTTATGTTCTCTGAGGGACTAAGCAACTCCGGTAACTGGTAAGACATGACAAGTGCCACCAGAAGTGCGACAGAGAATACCATTGCAATGTCAAAGAGATTTGCAACACCTGTTAGGGGATTCTGTTCCTCTTCCTCGTATATCTGCTTCCTGCGATCATTTTTGCTGCGTCTCATTCTTTCGCCTCCAGCGTATCAAGAATGTAATCAATATCAGCCATATCCTGCCAGTACCACCTCTTCCTGATCTGTGTAAGCACATACCCGATACAACCTGCGAATAGTCCTATCACGGTTGTTGCAAATGCTATCATCAGGTTGCTGGCCAGTTCCTCAATATTTCCCTGTGAGAGACCTATAAGAGCTGGTCCAAGCGGAATCAGGGTTCCCATGAGTCCCACCATGGGCGAGATAGTTGCAACAATCCTTGTCTGTTCAAGTCTTTTTGCCATCTTTATTTCTTGTCTCTGGACTATCCACTCAAAAGACAAAATATTTCCTTTTTCAATATGGTCAGCAGCACTTAATGCAAAGCTTCTGACAAGGAAATTTTGCTTAAGAAGCCTGAGTGAACTTGCAGCCTTTTCATAATCCTTGTTAAGTATGTGTTTACGGGCGCTGCTGCAGCAGAGTTCCAGATTATCAGGGTCTTGTTTTCGTTTCAGCAGCTCAGATACGAATTCCCCGATGAGTATCAAGGAATAAACTGCCAGCAGTATCAGCGTTATTATCACCGGATACAAAAGCGTCGATGAAAATATGTAGAGTATGTCAAAGATATAGGAAGTAATATCCATTTTGATTCCTTCTTCAGATCCTTTTAAAAGCGTAGGGAGATGTAAACATATAAATACTCAATTACTTAAGTTTCTCTGTCAGTGTAAAAAATAACTAAACAATGGTAAAAAACACTCAAAAAGCAATTTTCAAAAAAGAATGCCAGTGTCTGCACAGTTGCAGACACCGGTTAAAATCTAATTCTTATTATTTGTTCTCTTTTCTGCGTATCAGCATAGCAACAGCAAGGAATGCCATTACAGATACAAGAATTCCCGGTCCTGGTGTGGACTTTTCAACCTCAAAGCTTGCTGTTGAATCGCCAACCTGTACCTCATATGTGCCTGCCTCTTCTTCAGAGATTGAAAAAGTGACAGTCGTTTCCTCACCCGCATCGAGGCTTACACTTTGTGTTCTCACCACTGTTCCGTTGACAAGAAGTTCTGCATCAGTATCTCCTGCTTCGGTTCCTGTGTTTTCTACTCTAACCGTTACAGTTACATCTTCACCACTGCCCGCAACAGATGGCGTCACCTGAAGGTTGGAGTAAGAGAACTCGGCCTGCAGTTCAAGAACTTCAAGATTGATTTCTGCTGAAAGGTAATCATCTGCTGAAGTACTGATCTCGTGGATGCCTGAATCTGTGACTGTGTATTCCACTTCGCCATTAGAATCTGTAGTTCCAATTAGCTTTTCGTCATAATACACGTCCACGTCTTCAACATACTCACCGCCTATTGCCGTCATGACATAGATTGTGATGTCGTCCCCGTCAACAACGGTTTCAGGTAATACTTCAATGGCAAGCTTTTTAGTAGCGTCATCTGATGAGATTACATCAACTTCCTCGCTTGCAGACACATATCCGCTCTTTTCCGCAGTTATTTCAGAAGTACCCGCACTCTTAGGAGTGTAACTAACTACCCCATCGTTTCCTGTTTCACCAATTTCTTCATCATCGAATGTAACAACTGCACCGCTCACGGTGGCACCTCTGGACGTCACCATAATATCAATTTCTTTATCCTCTTCGAGTGTGGATGCGACGTCAATGGAAAGAGACTGTGTAGGTATAGTTGAAACTTCAACAAACGGATAATAACGTACATCGCCGTCATCAGCAACATTGAATGAAATGTCTCCCATTATTTCAATTATATTCCCTTTTGTCAGTGAAATTGAATCTTCATTCTCAAGAACAATTTCATCGGATAAGAAACTTATAACTTCCATCTCTCCGAACTTTTCACCGGATGATATTTCTACAAGGTCTTCTGATATCTGGAAAATTCCATCTATGAATACTGCATTTGATTCTCTTCCCTGGAATATGTTATCAAAATGAAGAATGATTACAGGTACATCATCTGCATCCCCAAGGTCTTTCTCATACACGTAATCATCATCTGATGATACAATTCCGGTATCTACTTCATCTCCGTCCTGTATCAGATTGATCATTACACTGTCACCGTCAGTATCAACTTCAACAATCTCAATTTCATATCCGTCTTCCAGTTCCAGTGATGAACCGGCAAATAATGAGGTTTCACTGTCATCATCAATAAGGACTTCTGAGAGATATCCATCGGAAAGGAGGCTCACATCGTCTGTAAACTCGTTGTCCGGATAACCTGCAAAATACTTCTCAGCCATGAAACCAATAACCTGGAACTCTCCCCAGTCATCATATTCAAAGCTTACATCAAGCGGTGTACTTCTGTAAACAAGGTCTCTGTCATCAATTGTCCTTCCACCCAGATCTTTAATTTCAAGTGACTCGGTTCCTACGCCTTCATCAATGTTGTAGTAGAATCCTTCAAAGTTAAGTGGAGTCCAGGTAAGTTCTTCATCCTCTGCGACTGTACCTCTTAGTTCATAGGTACCCTCATCTGACATGTCAAGTTCCGGACCAAATCTCAGTGTGCTGTCATCTGCAACAATAAAATTCAATTTGCCCATGATGCTTATGGTATCTCCTTTTCCGAGCGTGATCCCATCAGAGTTTTCCATTGTAATCTCATCGGAGTTCAGGCTCTTTATTTCCATCTTGCCGTAAGAGTCTCCTGATTCAAGTTCAATGTAATCTTCTGATATCTGGAAAATTCCTTCTATGAATACTGCGTTTGATTCTGTTCCCTGGAATATGTTATTGAAGTGTACCACGATTATTGGAACGTCATCGTCTGTTCCAATGTCTTTCTCATATACATACTCGTCATTGGAGGACACAATACCTGTGTCAACGTCGTCCCCATTCTGTGTTAAAGTCACCATGACGCTGTCGCCATTCAGGTCTACTTCATCTACTTCAAGCTCATATCCTTCTTCAAGTTCAAGGGAAGAACCTGCGAAAAGTGATACTTCATCGTCATCATCACGTAATACTTCTGAAAGGATGCCGTCCGATATCAGACTTACACTGTCATCTGCAAATTCCGTATCATCGGTATAACCGGCAAAGTATCTCTCTGCCATAAAACCAATAACCTGATATGAACCCCAGTCGCCATATTCAAAGTCAGTGTCAATAGGTTTTGTGGCATATTCCAGATCGCCTTCACCAATGCCACGGTCACTGTCACTATCAAGTGTTATTGTGAGTGTCTCCGAACCTTCTCCTGAATCCAGGTCATAGTAAAAACCTGAATATGTAAGTGCGGTCCATGTGTAGTTAAGGGAGAGATTCTCATCTGCATCCCATATTCTGTTTCCTGTGCTGTTATTTGCTGCCATAGCAGTGCTTGTTAGCATCAATACTGCTATTAATAACAACAATGGCTTAAAAGCCAGTCTTATATTGTTTTTATCTGTCATATTCATCATTTGTTCCCCTAGTTATGTTTTTAATACTCGCTTGAATTATTAAGTTTTACCTATATCAAATTACTTTATGATTATTTTAATATGATGGCACAAAATATAGTGCATAAAGAGAGGCAAAAACCAAGTTTAACTTAAGGATTTTAACATAAGAAAAGGTGACCTGAGGAAATATTTATGCCCCAGGTAATGAAAAAGTATGTCTATTTTAATTTTAATGACCAGGAATTTCCATTCTTGGTCATACATATCTTGTCTTCCCTGGAAAGCCATCCAATTGCCATGGATGTCATCTGTTGATCATATCCATTTTTCTTGAGATGGCTTTTCAGGTTTGCCATGTTGGATTCTCCATTCTCAAGCAGCTTGTAAACACAACCTGCTGCCTCACCTATACTTAAACACATTTCGTCCATAATATCACTTCATTCAATTCTGTTATAAACGTTAACCGTGTTTTTTGCAATAGTATCCCAGCTGAATTTTGTTCTGACAAGTTTCTTACCGTTAGAACCCATATTGGGTGTTCGTGAATCCAGGCCTTCAAGAGCATAGTTAATACCCCAGGCAATGGACTCCGGATTCCTGTAACTCAGGACACCGTTCTGGAAATTATCTACAATTTTTACTGCATCGGTTGCTACCACTGCTTTTGTAGCATCCCATGATTCAAGCACCACAATACCAAAAGGCTCGTTTCTGCTCGGGACACATGTCATATCGCATGCGTTTGTCCAGTCTTTTAGTACATCATCGGATGAGTATCCCAGAAAATGACATGATCCGCCTATGTTTAGATCATTAGCAAGGCCCTGGCAATATGGTCTCATCTCTCCTTCACCGATAAAAACAAAATGTGTCCCCCAGTTATTGCCATCAAGCACTTTAGGAATAGCTCTTACCAGCAGGTCAGGACCTTTCTGGTAGTGCATCCTGCCTGTAAAAAGTACAACAGGCGCAAAGGGATGGATACCATAATCCTGCTTGATGGAGCCTGCATCAACATCCTTTTCCATTTTCCCGGGTGAAATGCCGTTTGGGACAAGGGATATTTTGTAGTCAGGGATATTGTAGAGTTCCTGCACTTCTTTTTTGAAATTATCAGACGTAATAATAACCTGCGAGCTCTCATAACCTCCCAGCCATTCCCTGTGGGAAACCTCATAAGCTGTAGGCGAGTTAACACTGGTATTTCCGTTCCTTCCCCACTCAGTACTATGGTATGTCATTACATACTGTTTACCAAGCTCATATTTTATGCGGTTCAGCACATTTACAGGATGCCAGTCATGTCCGTGGATAATGTCAAAGTCGCCGAATTCTTTCGATACCTCAGTGAAGCGCGAATACATGGCATCGCACATCTTGTTCATCTGGGCCAGTATATCCCCTGATTCATCAAAACTACATCTCTGGTAGTGCACTCCGTTTATCTCATCATAATCCCGATACCAGGCGCTGCGTGTAAATATGTGGACCTCATGGCCCAGTTTTGCAAGCTGCTCTGATAATTCTGTCACATGGGGCGCCAGACCTCCGACTTTTGCCGAATGGAGGCTTTCCCATGAGAACATTGCAATTCTCATTGATTCCATAATTTCCACACACTTTTCGTAATAAAACCCAAACTTACACATTAAATGACTTTAAACTTTCTTAAAGATTGCGTGTGAAATATACTAAAAAATATATTTACTCATAATTTATTTTTTTATATTTTCAACATAACAACGCATGATCTCAGCCACACTCCATGCCTGTGAAACACAGCCATTGGGTTCATGTGGCATATCTCCATCAAAAATCTCAGATATACTACCAATGCATACAGTATCGAGATGGTTTTCGATTCCTTTCAGCAGATCCCGAAGCTTAGCCCTGGTTTCTGTCTTGTCTTTGAAGATTTTTGAATATGCAGTGACATAAGGCCCAAGTAACCATGGCCACACAGTTCCATTATGATAAGCTGCATCCCTTTCCTCCGTATTTCCCCTGTAAAATCCTGAGTACCTGCTGTCAGCAGGTGACAGTGTCCTCAGTCCGAAAGGAGTAAGCAGTTCTTCAGCAACTATATTTACAATTCCCTTTTCGATTTCAGACGGTAGCATCGTATGGGTGAGCGATACTGCGAAAATCTGATTTGGTCGTATGGAATCGTCTTTCCAGTCTTCACCATGACCTGAAATGCAGTCATAAAGACAGTTTCCTTCAGGATTATGGAATTTTTTCCTGAAATTTTCAGAAGTCAGTTCAGCAGTTTCTCTAAGACCTGCCATATTCTTGCCAAGTCCCTCTCCCATCTCTGCAGCATAGATAAGTGCATTATACCAGAGCGCATTGATCTCGCAGGCTTTTCCTCTTCTGGGAGTTACTTCCCAATCCCCGATCTTTGCATCCATCCATGTGAGCTGTCCCGAATGTTCTATAAGTCCGTCATCATCCATCCTGATGCCATAGTCGGTACCGTTGCGATAGCTATCCACGATATCCCTGATAGTTGGCCAGATCTTGTCAATGAATGCCAGATCTCCAGTGTAGTCCAGATATCTTCCGGCAGCATGCACAAACCACAGGGAAGCATCCACTGTATTGTAAACAGGTGAATCTGCCGGATTCTCCGGGAAGAGATTAGGTATAAGACCGTTCCTGCAACTGGCTGCAAAAGTGGAAAGTATCGACCTGGCATCATCAAATCTTCCGGTTACAAGGGTCAGGCCGGGCAATGATATCATTGTATCTCTTCCCCAGTCACCGAACCAGTGATATCCGGCAATAATAGAGCTGGCACCTGTGCTTTTTCGGTTCACAATGAAAGAGTCGCCTGCAAGCAGCAGTTTCTGCAAAAAGATGTCATTTCCGGCTTTTGAAGATACAATGTCCTGAATCCTTTTTTCTTCCCTGTTGATCAATTCATTAATTGTCTGAAGGTCTGCTTTTTTCCACTTATTATTGGATTCTGCACTTGCGATCACAAAACATGAAATGTGTTCATCAGTTATTTCAAGTTCAAAAAAACCGGGATTGAAATTATCTTCACGGTGAGGATATCCTCTTGAAAGTTCAAGCTCATATTCAAAATCATAATACCAGTGTCCATCTGCCTGGTAGCTCATGTTTGAGATAAGAGCGAAATGCTGTTGAGTATTTTTAACCAAAGTGCTGTTTCCATCTGCTTCCTGAGAAAAGATGAGTTCAGAAGCTTTGGTAAGATGATGAATGGACCTGCTGTTGATTAAAGGAAGGATTTTCAGGAAAGCCTGTTTTTTTCCGGGATTTTCAATATCATATTTCACAATGGTGGTGTTCTCACCCTTTACCATCACAATACGCTTTTTGATAATCAGCCCGCTGGCCTCGTAACGAAACTCCAGCAAATGCTCAGTACTGAAACTTTTCAGATATTTGTTCCCATCCGGATAAATAGTGCCTGGATACCTGTGAACAGCAAGTTTGTAAACTCTGTCTTCAGTGTACAATTCTTCATCAAGGGATGAAAGAAGCACCATTCTTTCCACCGGCGGGTTCATGGACGCAACCAGAAGTCCGTGGTACTTCCTGATATTTGTTCCTATCACAGTGGAAGATGCATACCCTCCAAGGCCGTTAGTTACCAGCCATTCCTTTGATGTTCCTTCATGATAGTTTGAATATGTCATTTGTGAGTTCGTTATTCTTTGTCTCAGCCGAAGCGTTTAGTTGTCTTTGTATCTTATCAAGCAGGAGAATATTATCGAGCATAAGTGCACAGCTCCAGCAAAGTGGTATTGCCCACGCAGGACGGCCACTGTATTTATTTACCTGTTCAGGTAGCATTCCGGCACTTGTTGTTCCTTTGAGAGACCACTGGATGTATTTTAATGCATCATGCATAAGTCTTCGGTGCTCTTTATTTTCAGTTTCCCCGGTATTCGGGTCAATAACAGATGCCATTTCAAGCATTGCCTTTGAAAGCCAGAGGGTTATAACAATCCAGGGATTTCCTTCAATGTAATTGTCATCGACATATCTCTTGATACCAAAATGATCGTTAACAGGAACCTTCAGCTGCTTTTCTATATTTTCAATGATAGACTTTATCATTTCCTTTTCTTTCGGGACTTCAGGCGAGAGCATTCCAAAAGGGACAAAAGTACCGATGATACTGGCATCAATTGCAGTATCCAGTCGCCCGTTTGTAATTCCTCTTGCGAAGTATCCTTCATCAAGCCAGTATCTTTCAATTGTGGTCTTCTTGATGAACTCAGCCCTTTCTGTCCACCTGTCAGCAAGCCCGGTTTCATTGTAGTCTATTGCCATATTGGCTGCACTGAGAAGCCCTGCGTAAATTGCAGCATTGGTATAGGTGAAAATTCCCATATGTGTTTCCCAGAGGCAGATGCACGGGTCGTGAACTCCGTCAGCAGTTCTCCTCATAAGGTATTCGGCAGCATTTAACACAGTAGCCCAGACACTGTCCAGAAACTCTTCTTTTATAGGATGATGGAGTGTGCGGTAGTACCTGTCCATTGCAAATATGGTACTGCCGGTCTCATCTATTTGAGTTGAGAAACTGAAATTTCCCCATGAAGGAGCTTTATTCCCGTCCAGCCAGTAACGCTGGAACCATGAACCATCATGCATCTGTGCTGCTTTACACCATTTGAAAAAGAGCCCGCAGTATTCAGGATAACCTGATTCCAGAAGGGAAGTGACAATTTCGGCACTGTCCCTGTTCCAGCAGTAACCGTAACCTCCGCTCATCTCAAATTCATGATCAAATTCAGGGGATGCTACAAAAGATCCTCTTTCGGGGTCATTGAGAATGCCAAGCGTAAGTAATGAACGGTTAAACGCCATCTGCAGGTCAAGTTTGAATTTTTCAAAACCAAGATAGTCAGGAAGTTCCGGAATTGTCTTTTTTGAAAGCCATTTGATCCATTTTTCCTGGGTTTCATTGTACATGTCATCGAATTTTTCGTTCTGTACCTGTCTCATTTTCCGATACAAAGTCGGCCTTCTTGAACCGGCACCTACAAAAACCGTAAATTCGGCAGGTTTTCCCACATCAATATCCAGATCCAAGCCCACAGCACAGTTAAGGTTACCTATGTCTTCGTTATTCCTCTGGAGCTCACCGTCTTCCATGTCATACTTAGCATTTGTCCACCATATCGTGTCCATTGCCTTTCCAATCTGCCATTCCTTAAACACAGGATCGGAACTGATCCCCACATAGTGACTTTTCCAGTACTGGGCCAGTATCCCGGAGTCATAGTCACAGAATGCAGAGTTCTTCTTTTTCATTTCACCTGCCTGGAAATTAGAGTAATAGAAGAATTTCCCGGTGAATCTTTTCTGGGAGCTTATTTTATATCTGCGCACTAAGACCGATTGTGTATGATGAACAAAATCAAGTATCTCCATTTTAAGGCCGTATGGATTTGTGAGTTCGGTTCTTACAATATTAGTGTTTTCCACATAATTCTGCTTGGAGAACCAGTCACGGTCATTGGACCAGATAAGCCTTTTACCATCGTAAAGACATGCCTGTGAATCTTCAACATGCTGGGCAAAGTCTCTTCCGGGATAATAAAATCCGAATATCTCTCCCTTTTTACCCATTGTAACAAGCAATTTATCGTTCCCAAGGATCGCATTTGGTTGCCGTATCAATGTAATTCTCCCCTGAGTACATGCTCTATTTTAACACCAGCAGGAGCAGGAGATATTACATGCTCGCAGACTCCGTCCCCCATACTCTTGCATCTGGATTCACGGACCTGTACTGTCTTTTTAAGGCATTCTGATATGTATCCTGCAAGGAACGAGCTTAGATATACGCATACGGGAGTCTCACTTTCCCCAAATTCCTCTGCAATGAATGAGTTTTCCACCAGTACAGTTCCGGTAAGTTCTGAAATATTAATATCATACTCGATTTTTCCCC
Organism: uncultured Methanolobus sp.; assembly: GCF_963665675.1. Classification (NCBI taxonomy): domain Archaea; kingdom Methanobacteriati; phylum Methanobacteriota; class Methanomicrobia; order Methanosarcinales; family Methanosarcinaceae; genus Methanolobus; species uncultured Methanolobus sp. Next base: position 3,045,515 of record NZ_OY762426.1, read on the forward strand.
AGCCGGCAGCCATGAAAAGTTCTCCAAGGAAATCAAGGAAATTATCATCATTCATGTCCGTAATTTCATGCATATACCTGGCTGCTCCCGATCCATTTTTAAGTCCTATGATTGTCATCAGTCCTTCTGACTGGGGCACATGCTCGTTCATAATGTTCATTATATCAACGAAAGTCTTTGCCCGTATGATGACAGCTCGTCTACCCAGCAGCTGCAAAGGGAAATCCACTGACTGGATGGCCCGGTTCTTTGAATAACCCCATTTGACCGTGCGTACTACGTCTATCTTTTCAAGTTCTTCTGCAATGCTGCTGATATCTCTTCCTTTTTCAACTTCGGTGAACATGACATATTTGCCCTTTGTCGGTTCCTCCGAACTGTCCAGATATGCAAACCTGATGTCGAGTTCTTTCTCTGCAAAAAAAGAAGTTATATCCGCTTCAGAATGTAATGTGTTCTCATATGCGAGCTTGAACCAGACTACGTCTGCTTCCTCATTCACCTTTGAGAACATGTAAAGATCTCTTACCATACACAAACTCCAGATGAATTATATGACATTACACAATATATTATTATGCTGGTGGATTTAGGCTTCTGAAAACCAGGGATTTGAAGTCATTCAGGGCTGCCATGAAGTTGACCGCTGCATCGTATGGTGAGTTGTGAATGCTGAAATATGAATGCACATCCCCGTCTCCCAGCCACTTTGTGCTCATGTAGTAATAGTGATCTGATGTGAGCATATGTTTCCATATCCTGAGCAGTTCAGGGTCATTTGTCCTCCTGACATAGGGTTCAAGTAATTTCATCTCTTCAAAACAGCGGCGCTGCATATCATTGCCCAGCCAGGCACTGGTATCTCTTTCAATATCAGCCCATGATACCGTAGAAAAATCCCCTACATCTATATCGCCCACAGGCCTGTATGAATCGATTGTCTGTGAAGGAGTAAGGAAACGCATAGCTCTGTCCTCTACTTCACCGGGGAGCGCCCTGAGAAACTCAAAGATACCTGTATCTTCCCACTGGTGTTCGCCAAACGTTTCGTAATCCATGAATATGTTAAGCGTTTCCCCATGCTTCCAGGAAGCCCAGTCTGCCCATTTGCCTGCTGTTAATGGATATTCTTCCCACCATCTTGATGAGAAACGATAACCGATATCGTCACTGAGTTTATAGTTGCGCATGAGGATCGCAATGTCTGCGTATTTTGCTTTGTAGACGTGGTCAGGCGACCTTCCATGAAGTATGTTCTCAATACCTTCTGTCAGGATGACATCGTATCCCAGCTTTGATGCAAAGTGGGCAACACTGTTGTTGTAGAGCATCTCGGTGTTCCTGAATACCCGGGGTGTCACACCAAGCAGTTCTGATATGAGGTCACGGTGTTCCTTTACCTCGTCCATGAACTCATCCTTTGATTCAAAAAGTGATGCAAGGGAATGATAGCACGTTTCATCAAGAAATTCAATACTCCCTGTTGCAGCAAGGTCCCGGAAAGTGTCCAGAACATCCTCGCCCCATTCCATACATTGTTCCAGCAGTGTTCCGGTAACTGACATACTTGCCCTGAAATACCCGTCAGTATCGTCGACAAGTTCAAGCAGTGTCCTGTTTGCAGGGATGTAGCACTTCCCTGCAACCTTGTGGAAAATCTCTTTATTGACTGTCTCGTCAAAATAGCGGTCAAAGCCCTGCTTGTGGTCAGGCCAGAACCATCTCAGCCTGTATGGCTGGTGAACTTCAAAGAAAGGACAGATAGAGTTCATTCTGCGACCTCCTTCTTTTCAGCAGATTTATTTTTCATGGTTTCGGTTACAATAATTGCCCGTTCGATGTCTGAAAGAATGGAAAGGTCATTTACAGCCCGCTCGTATCCAAGTCGTCTCTCCCCGGAATTCATTTCCAGGAATGTCTCGCTCTGCTGCAAATAACGGAATATTCTTGTTAGCTCCTCTTTTTTCCCGCCGTCATCCATTCTTTCAAGCATCGCGCCTATATCCACAAGTTCATGCATGAAAAGGTGTTGTGCATGATTTCCCAGCAGGTTATGCATTCCATAACGTGCTGTCATTTTAGATTCGAGGGAAGGAAGCTCCTGTCTCTTAAAAAGTTCCACCGCCTCTTCAGCCAATAACATTTTCACACCATGTTTTTTCAGGCAGATGGGCAGTTCACGCAGGAATTCGAGTATTCCCTCATTGTTCTGAAGGTGGGTGTTGATAGCGTCGTATTTTATGTAGAGGGTAATGACTTCTCCTTCCATACTTGCTATCCATGATGCGAACTTGTCAGCAATTAATGGGTATCCCGGCCAGGCTTTGTCTGAGAATTTGATTTCCAGGTCTTCGCTTAAATTTATGTGTCTTAGAAGCGTTGGAACTTCATTATCATAAACGTGCATCGGGTCGTATCCATTCATGATGTTGTGTGAACCTTCGGAGATAAAACACTTGAATCCCAATTCATGGAGCATCTTCATTATCTTTTTATCAAAAAGAAGCTCAGTATTAACAAAAGTCTCAGGTTCAGTTCCAAAAACCTCCCTTATCATCTTTACATCCATTTCAACCTGTTTTTTGAATTCATCCAGATCTGGAAACAGGCATGAGATGGAATGATAGTAAGGTGAAGCTGCAAATGAGACATCCCTGCTTCCAAGTTTTTTGAAACCATCTATAATTCCAGGGTCCCATTTGCATTGTTCAAGGAAAATACCGGATATATCAAGAGTGTATTTGCCTCCGTTATCTATAGACTTAGCCAGTGATTCATTAAGAGTTTCAATGTTTGCGGCAAACTTTGTGAAATTATGGAATGCTTTTTCCATATCAAAGTATTTCTCGATATGGACATCGCCGTATCCCTCTCCCGGCCAGTACCAGCGCAGGGGCAAAGGCAGGTGTACCTCAAAACAAACGCATACGGCTTTCATGCTTCATCAATCTCCATTCCTGAATCATTATATGTGCTTTTTTGAACACAATCATTGCTTATTCTTCTGGTGCCCAGTTCACTGGCAAACCATAATGTTCTCTGTGGGAAGGCGATTTCTATGCCATTCTCTTCAAGTGTTCTCTTAATAACCCAGAGAAGCTTCATTTTTATATCATACCAGTGTGATGCAGGTGCCCATATCCTGACAATGATATTCACAGCATTGTCTCCCAGTGTGTCAACAAAGACACTTGGCCCGGGATTTATCAATGCAAAAGGTTCACGGTCAATAATGTCCCTGATGATCTCTATAGCTTCATCGGCATCATCGCTGTATCGGATTCCAACCACATATTCGAACCTTCTGGCAAGGTTTGCAACATAATTCGTTATGCTGGTGGTGAATACCGTTTCATTTGGAATCCTGATAAACAGTCCGTCGTAAGTGCGTATTATGGTTGAAATTATTTTGATGTCCTCAACATAACCCAGCTTGTTATCGATGTTTACCTGCTCTCCGATTTTAATGGGTCTTTCGACCATGAGGAATACCCCTGAAATTAAATTACCCATAATGCTCTGGCTGGCAAAACCAAGAACAATACCAACAACTCCACCGGCAACAAGCAGACCTGAAGTATCGACATCAAGGACCGGGAAAATAACTCCTACAACGGCAATAACAATAGATCCGTAATAGATGGATTTGACAAGAATATTGAGGTGCTCTTTATCAATCTTGTCTTTGAAAGATCGCTGCAGGTATATCGTTATACCTTTTGCTATCAGTAATGTAAAGAAAAGAATAATAATTACTGTTGCAATCTGAAGCAAGGGATCAGAGAGTGCCATAATATATGAAGACGCAGTGCTATTGGTACTACTATTATTCATATACCAAACTCCATTATGCCTTTTGTACCTGTTATTGTGAGTTTGCGTGCCGTATAAAGTTCCACAGAACGCTTGAACCTTGATGTAGTAGGATAGGTGTTGAAATCGGTTTCAGCAAGAAGCTTGTTTATGATCTTCATGCTGGCCTTTGTACCAATCCTTTTGTCCCCGTAGTAGATTTTCATTCCATAAGCATTGAATATTGCTTTTGTAATCTCCATATGGTAGCCGGAATAGTTCGCAATATCAAGTTCTATAAAACCTTCGTAAAGAATATCCGTGGGAGGTTCTTCTGTATAAATATCGCTTTCCCAGTGCCTGCAAATAATTCCATGCGTCTGGCTTCCGTAAAGCGTGTATTTGACTTTGGTGAATGTAAAAGCATCAATCACTTCATAACTGTAGGATTTATCAGAAACAAAGACTCCCATCTCAATGGGGAATTTAAGATATATTTTCTTTTTATCCCCGGGGCGTATCATTGCAGGTCTTTTAAAATCAATAAGCAGAAATGATGTTATGTTCTCAGGCAGATTTACCGGTTCAATAGGATTTATAAGGATATCTCCATCGTTATCAAGAAGAAATAGTTCCTTCTCTGCTTCTCCCTTAAAGGTCCTTTTATAGATCAGGTCGTCTCCTTCTTTTTCAACTATTATCTCTGTATCCTCAGCTTCTCTGATAAAGGGTGGATGATATATCTCAAACATTTCAGATCATTACTCATTTTACTATTAAAGCCAGTTCTTCCTGTGGAAATATGTATACATGGAAATGAATATTAATATGTTGATTACCCACACTGCCGGATATCCCCATTTCCAGTCAAGTTCCGGCATATAACGAAAGTTCATTCCGTACATTCCTGCAAGGAAAGTCAGGGGGATGAATATGGTTGCAATTATCGTGAGGGTTTTCATGACCTCATTCATTTTGTTGCTAATACTTGAAAGATAGACATCCAGTATTCCGGACAGCACATCCCTGTATGTTTCAATGGAATCCGCAACCTGTATCGTATGGTCGTAAACATCCTTGAGGAATACGAATGTAGTGTCTTCCAGCAAATGTGATTCAGATCGTTCCAGTCCGCTGATAACTTCCCTGAGTGGCCATACAGATTTGCGCATGTATATCATTTCTTTTTTCAGGTTGTGAATGTTCTGAAGAGTTACGGGTTCGGGATTTTCAACCAGTTCTTCTTCCAGTTCCTCAATAACCTCTCCGAACTTTTCAATGATAATAAAGTAATTGTCAACAATAGAGTCAAGGAGTGTATATGCAAGGTAATCTGCTCCCATGAGCCTGATCCTGCCCTTTGCATTTCGAAGTCGCTCCCTTACAAAATCAAAAGTATCGCCTTCAAGTTCCTGGAAGGAAAGGACAAAGTTCTTTCCAAGTATTATGCTGATCTGTTCCGCTCTTACATCAGCACCTCCATTCCCGAGCCAGAGCATTTTAAGAACAACATATAGGTAGGAATCGTAATCCTCCATCTTTGGGCGCTGGTTTGTATGGACTATGTCTTCCATTACAAGCGGGTGAAGTCCGAAGTGGGTCCCCAGTTTTTCAATTATATCCACCTGGTGGATACCGTCAATATTTATCCAGGTGACAGTAGGGTATTCCTTGAAAGGGAAACATTCCTCTACATTCTCTACAACACGTTCCTGATAGTTGTCCCTGTTATAATCGATAATAGTGATCCTGGGTTTTTCCGTTCTCTCTTCCCCTATATGAATGAGAGAGCCAGGTGCAAGTCCTGCTTTTTTTGAGGCTTTGTAAGATATTTCCCTGATAATATCATCCCCGGACAAAATTGCGAATTGATTTTACTTATTCCTGATGAGCTGCAATTGTTCTTTATAGACATTTACTGTTGTTTCAGCTATGTTGTCCCAGTTGTACCTTGTACCTATCAGTTTCTGTCCTTCTTTTCCAAGTTCACCGTCTGCATAATTGTTGAATACATGATTTATTCCCCATGCTATGGAATCAGGATTCTGGTACACGATTATACCATCCCTGAAATTATCTATGAGGGAGATTGCATCCGTTGCAACGATGTTCTTGCCTGCGTCCCATGCTTCAAGAAGAATTATTCCAAAGGGTTCGTTGCGACTTGGAACACATATCAGGTTGCAGGTGTTCATCCATTTCTTTTTCACGGATTCATCCACATAACCAAGGAAGTGGCAACTGTCCATGACATTCATTTCATGTGCAAGCCTTTCACATTCAGGTCGCATTTCACCTTCGCCGATAATGACAAACTTCGCGTCCCATCTGTTTGCCAGTACTGAGGAAATAGCTTTCACAAAAAGATCAGGTCCTTTCTGGTAATTCATCCTTCCCACAAAAAGAACAACAGGAGCATATGGATGTATGCCGTACTCTTCTTTGATCTTACCGGGGTCAATATCTATTTTCATTTTGTCCCCATGTATGCCATTGGGTATTATGGAAAGCTTATCATCGGGTATCTGGTAAAGATACTGAATTTCCTCTTTTAGTTTTGTGGACGTAACTATGACTTTTGATGATTCATAGCCGCCTCTCCATTCACGGTGGCTGATCTCCATGGCTTCCCACCAGTTACCATGTTTGTTACCGTTCCTGCCCCATTCGGTACTATGGTACGTCATTATAAAAGGAATTCCTGATTCCTCTTTCAGCCTGCATACCAGATTAACAGGATGCCAGTCATGCACATGTGTAAGGTCAAATTTTCCAAATTTACCGGTGGCTTCAGTAAAAGCACTGTGCATCGAATCGCACATGCTGTCCATCTGCTGCACTATACCGCCATCAAGTGCATGGTACACCCTGTGATAGTGAACCCCGTTGATTATCTCATAAGGCAGCATATCCTTGTTGCGTGTAAATATGTGTATATCATGTCCCTTTTGTGCCAGAGCTTCCGAAAGTTCGGTGACATGGGGCGCCAGACCTCCAACAGTTATGGAATTCAGGCTTTCCCATGAGAACATGGCGATTCTTAGTTTCTTTTCCATCAGACCACTTCTGAATTCAGGCATCTTACTCTGGATTAAGCAAATGATCTACAGCTATTTCCGGTGGAATTGTATTGATATACATTTCAGTGTTCTTTTCAAACCCTGCTGCAATTGAAGTGACAGGTGCTATCCTCACATTGAAATGATACTTAAGATCATGGTCTATCTGGAAGAACATATAATTGTATGCCAGCTCCGGTACTGTCCTGTCAAGTAATTTGACAGCAGTTCGTATACAATCTCCAAGAGACATGAGCATTTCATCGGTGAAAGCAGAAATATGGTTTACATGTTTTTTGGGAAGCATCCACATTTCATACTGGTTTTTGGAGCAGTATGGTGCGATGAGGATGAAATCTTCATTCTCGTAGACCTGCCTTTCTTTCCCCTTCTCTTTCTCTATGATACGGCAATAAGGACAATTGTTCAGCTCGGAAATCGCTTTCTTCTCTTTAACGAGAGTTGGCGGCATCAGAGGAACTGCAATGAGCTGGGAATGAGTGTGTTCCAGGGACGCGCCTGCTTTTTTACCCCAGTTCTTAAAGAGTGATACGTATTCAACACCTTCCTGTGACTGGTAATGCATAACCCTGTCCCTGTAGGCTTTCATAAGCAAAAGTATCTCATCATCGGAAAAGAGATTTAACTTATTTTCATGGGAAGGACTTTCTATTATAACTTCGTGATGTCCATATCCTTTTTTGACATCAAAACCGGAATTGCGGACTTCCTCAGCGTCAGGGGATAATGCGGGATAGAGATTTGGTATACACCTGACCTGCCAGTCCGTAACCAGTTTTTCGTCAGTGTCTTTCAGGATCTCGCCATCCTTGTAAACAGCCTGTGCAGGAGGAGTCTTATCCTCATGGCCGCCGCAGAATACACAACTGTCAGCTTTCATATCTTCGCCGCAGGCTTTTGGAGCAGATGGCCTTTTTGCTCTGCCGGATGCTATTATGCAGTACTCGTCAAGGAAATAATGTTTGCGTATCTCGGACATATTTTACTCCATTCTTGTTCCGGTTAAAAGTTCATAGTAGGTCTTGATTGGTTCTTCCCAGTTCATGTCCTTTGCAAGGAGATTCGCTTCCTGGCAAAGAAGGTTGTACTTAACTTTGTCATCAGTGAATGTGTCAATGAAGTAATCCATGGTAAGTGCATAGTCTGCAATTGATTCCAGATACGGTATGTTGATGTTGTCAACGACAATGACACCTCCCATCCCCATGACAAGCCTTTTGAGTGTGTGAAGAGCATCACTGAATCCGCAGATCTTACTTACGATACTTGGCGTTGCTTCTTTTCCTGCTTCAAGTCCGGTTAGCAGGAACGGTTCGTACTTTGAAGGGAAAACACCTGCAATACATCCGGCCATAAGCTCATCTGATCTCATGTTAAGGCCGCCGTCGTGGTCAGATATCCACTGAGGATACAAAACTGCTGAAACATGCCTGCTGCCATCGGTAAGTTTTGAACATTCCAGGCCTCTGCCCTTGATCATTTGCTGAAGGCGTATTTCTTCTCCCACAAGTACTTCTTCCGGAAGGTTTATCGGGAAATTCTCGGGAGTATTGGTTTTCGGTCCGTGAGCTGCTATTATAAAGCAGACAACGCGGTATTTATCATCAAGATGTCCTGCGTCAATCTCAACTTTAACCATCCTGTCAAGCAGGACAAGTGAGTCCAGCAGGTCAGGATAACCTTTGTTCTCGATCTCAATACGGGATATTGAAAAGATGGGGATTATTCTTTCAGGAGGGATTACTTTTCCATTATACACGCTGTGTAATTTTTCAGAAAGGAAATTCTGTATTTTTTCCCTGCACTCTGTTTTCTTGTCCCATTTTATGTCATCCTCATTCTCATCTATTCCGTTGCGGACGATTATTGAATCGATTCCATAGAAGAGTTTTATTTCTTTGCGTGTGGAATCTCCGACAGCGGTAACGACATCTGCAAACCCCGATAGTGATTCCAGCTTTGCGAAATTCACAGGAACGCCGCTATCCCAGGAACTATCGTTTTCCCTGATCTTCTGTATGGATTTATGTCCAGAAGATCTTCCCGGAAGTGTTGCATGGTATGTTGCAACGCTTCTCACGCTGATTCCCAGTTTCTTAAGCCTTGCAAGTGCATAGAATACTCCAAACTCATGACAGTGAAGTGAAACATGGACTTCCGGCATAAGGGATGCAGCAAACTCAGAAATTGCTTCATCGGAATACTCTTCTGAGCTTGTTTCCCTTGATGTTACAAGAGCTTTCACAAACTCGGAAATGGAATAGGAAAGGTTAAGATAATGATTATATTCCATCCCATTGCCCATATTCTCATAGCTCATGGAATCAAGGCCAATAAGGTCATATGCTTCTGCTTTAACAGCACTTGCCAGACACATATCAGTTCCTTTGTAGTCAACACTGACCCGGCAAAAATCATTTGTCTTGAACATGAGATGTATGACTTTCACACCATGTACTGTCTCAACTGCAGGGAATGCTTCAATACCCTTTGTTTTCAGTTCCTCGATAGCTTCAAAGATGGGACCCTCAGGTTCGAGTTCTTCCATATCGCTCATTTCAGTTATACGGTTCAGTCCTTTGTTCCAGTCAGACCCGCTGTGACCGTAGTAAGGTCCTGCAACGACTATAAAAGGAGCCGGTTTCTCGTCGATAACCCCTTTTGCGATCAGATTTGCAAGGTTCTTTGCTTCGGCATCGATGACATTCCATATGCCACCCATTTTGTTGGACTTAGGTCCGGCTTCTTCTCCCGCTATTATTACACATTTGCTTTCCAGCATCATTCCCGTCTCCCTTAATTATCTTCTTTTCTAAATAGAGTTCCGATTATATATGAAAATATCTGAAAATAAAATAATGACAATTGTAATTTTACTATTCTGACATTAATAATTATATATAATGTAGTTAATACTAATAAGTAGGGTTTATCTGGTCCAGATTATGCACAGTACATTGATTTGGCCAACATGTGTGTAACAATTTAACATATTAAGATATAACAAATCATTAAGGCAGGCTAGCGTTTATGGCAAATGAAATAAAGAAACTTCCTGATTCTTCCCTAAAATCAAATATTGGCTATAGATCACTGTTTGATAATAACCATACAATCATGGTTTTATTTGATCCTGAAACAGCCGACATACTTGATGCAAACAGTGCTGCCTGTAATTTTTACGGGTGGACGCACGATGAGCTCACTGCTAAAAAGGTATATGATATATCTATGTTGCCCAGACAGGAGATAATTGACTCAATTAGAAAGGTAAAAAATGAAACACTAAACCGCTTATTTTCCAGAGACATGCTTGCAAATGGTGAAGTCCGTGATGTAGAAATCTATGCTATTCCGGTTAATATTGATGGAAAAGATATTTTGTGTGCGGTTATTAACGATATCACAGAACTTAATAAAATACAGGAAAAACTGACCAGAAGCCAGATAAGATACCATCTGCTTGCAGATGCGGCTTTTGAAGGCATAGTTATTCATGATTACGGAATAATACTGGAATCTAATAAAGCAATTAAAAATGTTCTCGGGTACGATGCAAATGATATTCTTGGGAAAAATTTCCTTAAAATGGTTGTTCGGCCGGATTGCATGGAAAAAGTTATGCACAATATTTCTTCAGGTTATTCAAAACCGTATGAAATTTATGCCATAAAAAAAGACGGAGCTGAAATTCCTGTGGAGATTCTGGCCCATACTATTGACTATTATGGTAAAAACGTCCGTGTAGCTGCCATACGTGATATCACTGACCGTAAGCTTGCAGAAAAAAAGTCGAAGGAATATGCTGAAAAACTGGATGTAAAAAATAAAAAACTTGGTGAAGCTCTTATTAAAGCTGAAGAGGCAACCAGAACAAAGAACGAGTTCCTGGCAAATATGTCACATGAGATACGCACGCCAATGAACGGTGTAATCGGAATGACAACTCTGCTTCTTGAAACAGACCTGAATGAAGAGCAGCTACAATATGTGAATACGGTTCAAAAAAGTGGCGAAGCTCTGCTTGACCTTATAAACGATATACTTGATATTTCCAAGATCGAAGCCGGTAAATTAGAATTAGAGCAGTTACCAATCAATCTGAATGATATCTTTGAGGAACTTGCCCTGTTGCTGGCTGTCAAAGCCAATGACAAAGGAATTGAACTGATATGCTCTCCTGATCCTGATGTTTCAACCAACATCATTGCTGATCCGGCCAGGTTAAAACAGATATTAATAAATCTTGGTGGAAATGCTATCAAGTTCGCCCATATAGGTGAAGTTGTAATAAGTGCTTCTACTGTTTCTGAAACAGATTCAGATGTAACTCTGCTTTTCTCTGTGAAAGATACAGGAATAGGTATCCCCAAAAACAAAATCGATTTACTGTTTGATAAGTTCAGTCAGGTGGATGCGTCAACTACGCGTAATTACGGTGGCACAGGACTTGGACTTGCAATATCCAAAGAACTTGTAGAGCAAATGGGTGGAATTATCGGAGTGATCAGCGAAAAGGAGAAAGGCTCTGAATTCTGGTTCCAGCTCAGATTTGATAAGCATTCTGAAATAAAGGACATGAGAAAATCATGCCCAAGGATCGAAGATGTTCGTGTGCTTGTAGTTGATGATAACAGATCAAGTCGTAAATTGCTTGCCAGAACGCTTAGTTTGTGGGGTCTGGACGTGGAAGAAGCTGAAGACGGACCGGCTGCAATTATTGCAATTTCAAAAGCACACGACTCACAGAAACCTTTCACTGTTGCTTTACTTGATATGGACATGCCGGGAATGGATGGTGAATATCTTGCACGGATTATTAAATCGGATTCCAGAAATAGTGATATATCCCTTGTTATTTTAAATTCTGCAATTCCGCATACTGATTCATGGTCTGTGCTCAAATATTATTTTGAAGCGTATATAGTAAAACCAGTGAGGCCATCAGACCTTTGTTCCAAATTATATTCCATATTACATGATGGTACTCAGTTACCGGAACAACAGCCTCAGGACAAGGATTCTGATATCAATAGATTCCACAACATCAATGCAAATATTCTGCTTGTAGAAGATAACGTGGTAAATCAGCAGGTTGCACTGGGAATGCTGAAAAAACTGGGATTAAATGCTGATGTTGTCAACAACGGTCTGGAAGCAATAGAAGTTTTCAAATCACCAGAATATGATCTGGTGCTAATGGATGTACAAATGCCTAAAATGAATGGAATGGAAGCAACAAAACGGATTCGGAAAATTGAGACTGCCACTTCAAGCCACATTCCTATAATCGCAATGACCGCCCATGCAATGAAAGATGACCGTAAACGTTGCCTTGAGGCAGGTATGGATGATTACATATCAAAACCAATAAAAATCCGGTCACTTATTCATACACTTGATTACTGGTTGGTCAAAAAACAGGAAACATCGTTAACAACTACACTCGATACTGCTACAGAGAAAGATTCTGAGATAATCTTTGATAGCAAACTGCTAATGGATAATACAATGAATGACCTGGAACTTTCCAGACGTGTTATTTCCATTTTCTTAACCAATGCAACCAGACAACTGGATGATCTGAAAAATTCTATTCTTAATCAGTCAGAGGAGATTGTTGCTAAGGCCCACACTTTCAAGGGAGCTACTGCAAGTGTCGGGGGAATGTCACTGAGCAAATATGTTGCAGGTATTGAGGCAGAAGCCAGGTCTGGTAATATTGAGGACATGCAGGCAATGATTCCTGAACTTGACAGAAGATATGAGGCACTGGTGGAAGAGTTGAAAAAATTGTGATTTCTATCAGGTTTACCTGAATCTATACTTAAGAGAATATCAGAAAAGCTTTACTAACCTTAAAATAATACCATGTGTATTGCTTTTGGAACTGCACTTGCGGAATAAAATATGAACGAAGTAATTACATGGCTTTTGATATTTCTATGCCTGATTCAGTCCGGTATCTTTTCCGGCCTGACAATCGGAATGTTCGGACTGAGTCGTCTTCGCCTTGAGATAGAGGCAGAGGCAAAAAATGAGAACGCCAGAAAAGTCCTTGCTCTAAGGCACAATTCCCATCTTTTGCTTTCAACGCTCTTATGGGGCAATGTTGGAATAAATGTACTTTTGGCATTACTCTCAGACTCTGTGCTGACAGGAGCTTCAGCTTTTGCTTTCTCTACCATTTTTATCACATTATTTGGTGAAATCGCTCCTCAGGCCTATTTTACAAGAAATTCTCTCCGTCTGGGTGCTGCACTTTCGCCTCTTGTCAGGTTTTACATGTTCCTTCTGTATCCGGTAGCAAAGCCTTCCTCTGTAATACTGGATATGTGGCTTGGAAAAGAGAAAATGGAGTTCTTCAAAGAGAGATCCCTCAGTATAATGCTTAAGAAGCATATTGTCTCCAATAGCACGGAGATTGATCGTCTTGAAGGTCTGGGTGCTCTGAACTTTCTGTCAATAGATGATCTCCATATCAAACAGGAAGGTTCTGTTGTAGACCCATTGAGTATCATACCCCTGCCTACTTTCAATGGCCTTGTGGTCTTTCCATCTAAAGAAGAAAAGGAATTTGAAACTCTTCTTGAAAAGATGGCTTCCAGTTCCAGGAAATGGGCGATAATACTGGATGAGACCGGTGAGCCGATAATGGCTGTGGACTCGGGATCGTTTCTCAGGGATGCTATCTACAGGAAGGACAACTTCAATCCTTATCGCTACTGCCATCACCCTATCGTTGTAAGAGACCCGGAAGAAAAACTTGGAAGCGTACTTCATCGCCTGACCGTTTATCCGGTCAACGCCGAAGATGATGTTATTGACGATGACCTGATACTCTACTGGAACAGGGATGACCCGGAAAAGATCATTATTACAGGTTCCGACATACTGGGACGCCTTCTCAGAGGGATTGTTGTAAGGGTCGAATGAGTTTCAGCTTTGTAGAAATCATGTTTATATGAGTGACACAAACTTTGCTTTTTTTAGTTCCACAAGAACAACCTGCTCACTTTAAAGTTTTAATGATGTAATTCTGCAGAGCCTGAATTTCTATTTATTTAAAAAAATATGAAAATACTATATCATTCAAGAAGTATAAATACAGGAAAAAACAAGTCCTATATGGATTATCCTAAAACGGAGTGGTTGGATGGCAGTGCTGCAGGATATTTTAGACAATGTTGATCAATGGGCAGATTCTTTAATAAATGTCTTTGTAGTTCTCTTCATTCTCTTATTGATAAATGTTTTCTTCACAATTCTTAGAACGAATTTGATGAAAAAAGCAAAGACAAAAAAGCAACGTTCTAACATCAGGATATTCGGTCAGTTTTCCAGATATACCCTGTCATTGCTCGTTATTATATTAGCCATCCTTACAACATCGGGTGCATGGTCCAGCTTTGGTGTTTTCCTTGGTTTGCTTTCAGCAGCCATAGGTTTTGCACTACAGCAACCGATTACAGGTGTTGCTGCCTGGATTATGATAGTTACAAAGAGGCCATTTGACATCGGGGACAGGATAATCATAGGTGATGTAAAAGGTGATGTGGTTGATTTCAATCTGACTCATGTGCATGTTATGGAAATTGGGGGACTGATCAGCGATGAAGAGAATTCCGGCAGGACTATTATGGTTCCTAACTGGATGTTGTTCGAGAAAAACATCATCAATTACACTTCAAATAATGATTTTGTGTTGCATAGCGTTACTGTCAATGTAACTTATGAAAGTAATCTTGACCGTGCAATAGAGATAGCAGATTTTTCTGCAAGGAAATTCCTTGCAGGGACAATCAGCACAAGTCCGGGAGTTCCAAAGGTGAGGGTTGATTTCCAGGCAAGCGGTATAGATGTGCAGGTAAAGTATTTTTCACCTGCAAGACAACTGCATGAGTATTCCTCAAAAATAACAAAAGAGATATTTGACAGGGTCAATGACGCTGATGATGTGGAAATTGCCTATCCGCATACCGAGGTTGTTTTCAGGAAAAAGGCGATGTAAGTACAGATCAAATTTAAATCTGCATCTGCTTATTGATTACCATTTGAAAAAGCGGCTTACAAATGCTGAATCCTTTCTTATGGAATATTTTCTCAGCTCATCTACTCCGAGCAAGAGCAGGGCAAACGGCACAGCTATTAAAACGTAGTGCAGGGATATTGCTGCCGTATTGAATATCAGGTTTGCAAATGGGTTATAGATAATGAGTGCAAGTATCAGCAGCTCACTGGCTATGCCCAGAAGTACCATCCTGTTACTCAGGAATCCTTTTGTAAGTACAGACTGACGTCTTGTCCTTGATGTAAATACATTTGCAATCTGGCATACGATAACCGCTGCAAAGAATGCTGTAATCGCCTGCATATAGATTGGGTCTGAGTATGGTAGTTGCTGACCCCATGTCCAGCCTCCGTCAAACAGGACAGCAAAGTAGCATGCAAACCCGGCAGCGGCCTCAATAGGCCCTTTGATACCATAGGATGTGAGAAGTACCTGTGGCGTCAGGAGTTTCTCGTCCTTTGAACGTGGAGGACGCTTCATAATGTCTCCTTCTCCTTTTTCTACTGCCAGTGACAGGGCAGGAAGTATGTCCGTACCAAGGTCAATGGCAAGGATGAGTTGAACGTTCATAGGAAGTGGTAATGCCAGCAGCACAAAGGCAATGAACGGCAGTATCTCAGGAATGTTACTTGTAAGGATATAAGCAATGAATTTCTTAATATTATCAAAGACAGTCCTGCCTTCTTCTATGGCATTGACTATGGTTGCAAAATTATCATCGAGCAATACCATGTCTGCAGCTTCTCTTGCAACGTCCGTGCCGCTCCCCATGGCAACACCCATGTCGGCATTCTTCATGGCAGGAGCATCGTTAACACCATCACCGGTCATTGTTACGATCTCTCCGGCTTCCTGGAAAGCGCGGACGATCTTGAGTTTCTGCACAGGAGAAGTGCGGGCAAATACTATGCTTGGCGCCTTTAATCTTTGTGAGAGCTCCTCTGTAGAGAGTTCTTCAAGTTCCGCACCTGTTATCAATACGGGCTCTTCATGATCACTGGTAAGTCCAACAGTTGCAGCAATGGAGCGTGCAGTTACAGGATGGTCTCCTGTTATCATAACAACTTTGATACCTGCAAGGTGGCATTTCTTGATTGCTTCACTTGCTTCGGGGCGCGGAGGATCAACAGCACCCGCAAATCCCAGAAATACAAATCCATCCTCATACTCTTTAACACTGTCAGCTTTTCTGTAAGCAAATGAAAGGACTCTTTCCCCTCTTTTTGCCATTTCAAGATGCTCGGCTGCAAGGTCCTTTTTCTGATTATCATCGAGTGTTTCTTCTTTCCCGTCCACAAGGACATGGCTGCACATATCAAGAATTACTTCCGGGGCACCTTTCATGTATGCTTCCATAGCTCCTTCAGGTGTCTTACAGATCACCTGCATCCTCTGTTTTTTAGAATCGAATGGATATTCGGAAGCTCTCGGATAATCCTCTTTCATTCTATCAATGTCAGTGAACTCACTGGAATAGACCAGCAGTGAACCTTCGGTAGGATCGCCTTTGTATCCCGGTTTTTCTTCAGTGAGCCTTGAATTGTTACAGATTGTAGCAACTCTCAGAAGCATCTCAGGAGGCTCTGCTTTGTTTTCTACGTCAAGCACGCCGGAACCTGTATACACAGAATGTATTGCCATTTTGTTTTGGGTCAGTGTACCCGTTTTATCGGTACATATGACCGTGGTGGAACCAAGAGTTTCAACGGATTCCAGTTGCTTGATAAGGGCATTTCTTTTTGCCATCCTTTTTGATGCAAGGCTCAGTGCCAGTGTGACTGTTGGAAGTAGGCCTTCAGGAACATTTGCAACGATAATTCCGATGGCAAAGATCAGGTTTGCAAGGAAAGTGTCCTGTATCAGGAATCCTACTATGAAGAAGGATATTCCCAGAAAAATGGCGATTGTTGAAATGATTTTGATAAAGTGATTGAGTTCTCTGCGTATAGGTGTGTCAACCGAGGATGTCTGTTCTGTCAGGGCTGCAAGTTTACCGATCTGAGTATCCGAGCCTGTGCCGAATATAACTGCTTTACCATTACCTGTCTGGACCAGGGTTCCTGAGAAAACCATGTTCCTGCATTCCAGTATATTAGGATGTGTACAGTCAAGGGACCTTAGTTGTGGTTCGGCTTCTCCTGTGATTGGTGAGTTATCGACTTTCAGGGAATTCTCTTCGATAAGCCTGCCATCTGCAGGTATCTTATCGCCTTCTTCAAGAAATATGATGTCGCCGACTACAAGGTCAGTGGCAAGTATTTCGGTTATTTCTCCGTCCCTTAAGACCTTTGTTTTCGGTGGGATCAGATTCCTGAAACTTGCCATTATTCTCTCTGCCTGATACTCCTGGATAAATGTGAAGGTACCATTAATGACAACTACACCAAGCAGAGCTATGGCAATGAAAATGTTGCCCTGCCCGGGATCAAGCCATTCGGCTATGAATGACAATATCGAGCCGAACAATAGCAAAAGTGAAAAAAAGTTCCTGTACTGTTTGAAGTATCTGACTAGCAGGCTTTGTTTTCCGGTTTCCTCGAAAACGTTCTTTCCACAAAGGTTGATTCTGCGGTTTGCTTCTTCTGTAGACAGGCCTTCAGTTGTCGCGTTGAGTTTCTTCAGAACTTCTTCTAATGAAACCCTGTGTTCATCACCTTTGGATTTGCATTGGATCTCGTTATCGTTTGTCAATCCAGTCCCACACCTTGGTGTAATTATGAGATGATGGGATAAAATGTTTGTGATTGTTTACCTGTCATTGCAGCCAGGTTACTGGAATGAAGTGTAGATGTTCCAGAGTCCGGTTGCAATGAAGTTTACTGCCATAGCTGCCAGTAAAAGGCCCATAAGTCGTGTAAATACCAGCATTCCCGTATATCCGAGTAATTTATATATCCTTCTGGAAAAATGGAAAAGAACCAGCGCAATTACAAATGTCAGAGAGATTGCTACAAAGACCTCCAGTCCCTGGATCACAGAAGCAGCACTCCCCATGAGGACTATTACTGTTGTGATGGTACCCGGTCCTGTTAAAAGAGGAAGAGCTATTGGAAAAATCCATATGTCACTGCGTTCCATAGATTTGTTGATCTCTTTTTCTGTAATACTTTCACGCGATACTTTTGCAAGCATCATGTCAAATGCTACGGTAAAAAGCAAGATCCCTCCGGCAACCCTGAGGGAATCTATACTGATTCCAAAGAAATCAAGTATCACTTCCCCGGATATTGCAAAAAACACAGCAATTATAAATGCAAGGATTACTGATTTATTTGCCAGTGCGTTTTTTTCATCCAGTGTCATTTCACTTGTCAGAGATACAAAAGTAACAACACCGCTTACAGGGCTGACTATCGCGAATAATGTACTGAATGAATATATGAGGAATGCAATGTTGTCCATTTCTGTTTATTCTCCCTATATGCCTGAACTCTTTTTCATAGATTAATAAGATTTATGGTACACCGGTGGCATATTATATTTTATTAGTAAGTGCGTAACCCTATTGTTAACCTCAGATATTGCCTCTTTTTTGCATAAAATAAGTATTATTTATATAGCGGTTTACAATAAATGCGTCTATATTGTTGCACAATTGTAAAATATATCTGCTGTATTTATATTTTCTCGACACATATATATACTGGTTTCCATAAAACCACAAATTGTCAGAAGATAAATGCTCTGGCGTATTTGCGGATGTGGGTCATTTGAAATCCATCTAACTACCTCCTTCAAACTCACCACATCCACTTTCCATAGTTACCCTGGCTTGCCAGGGTCACTCTCCTTTTACATCGTATATTACGATGATAAATATATTATCTATGACTATATACGTTTACAATAAGGGGTTTACATTTGCTGGTTTACAAACGTATTTCTGCAAACATTGACAGGAAAAGATCATTCCGGTTTTTGAGAAAAGACTGATTTATCAGGTTTAACTGGAAGCTCAAAAGAGAATGTACTGCCCTTTCCGGCTTCACTTTCAACCCAGATCTTCCCACCATGCAGCTCAATAAGTTCCTTCACAAGCGCAAGTCCAAGCCCTGTGCCTTCATATCTTCTGGAAATTGACGCATCTATCTGACTGAAAGGTTTGAAGAGTTTTATCTGGTCTTCCGGTGAAATACCTATACCTGTATCTGTTATTGATACAATAACACTCTCAGCACTATAACTGACCCTGATAGAAACATGTCCGTTATCATCTGTAAATTTAATTGCATTTCCAAGAATATTGTACAATATTTGCTTAAGTTTAGATTTGTCAGCACGAATTGCCGGTACACCATCGGGAACATTTACATTGACATTTATGTTCTTGCGGGCCGCAAGGCTATCTGTGATAGTTACTATTTCATTGACAGCCTTTTTAATCTCCACTTCCTCCAGGTATAATTCCATCTTCCCTGCTTCGATCTTGGATATATCCAGAATATCATTGATAAGATTCAGAAGGTGATGTCCACTGTGTGAAATGTGTTCAATATAATGCTCCTGCTTATCCACAAGTTCCCCTGCCATTCCATCAAGCATAATATCAGAGAATCCGATTATGGAATTAAGAGGTGTGCGAAGTTCATGGCTCATTGTGGCAAGGAATTCAGTCTTTGCACGGCTTGCAGTCTCAGCTTCTATCTTTGCCCGCATCATACCTTCTTCGGCTTTAATCCTGTCTGTGATATCCCTTCCAACGGCCTGTATGATATTTTGCTGCATTTCTACAAGCGAACCACTGACATCAAGGTGAAGCATGCTACCATCCGACCTTAGCATTCTTGTTTCATTACGCCAGTTTCTATTTTCTTTAACTTTTCCCATTGCTTCAATTGTGCTTTGTTTGTCCTCCGGGAGTACCAGATCGATGATGTTAATTTCCATGAATTCTTCTTTTGAGTAGCCGAACATAGTACATGCTTTGTCATTTGTGTCCAGTATTTTTCCTGTCAGGTCATGTAGCAGAACGGCGTCATTTGATTTTTCAAAAAGTGCCCTGTATCTCATCTCACTTCGGATTATTTTTTCCTCTGCCTGTTTACGATCACTGACATCCCTGATAATACCCTGTGCAAGTTTTTCTTCTATATCTATTATTTTTGCATTAACTTCCGCATCAAATACTTCCCCGTTAGCTTTTTGATATTGGGTATAAAAGGAAGCAACTCCTTTGTCCCGGAAATCCTGCATACCCACCTCCCCGAAGCTAATATGATCCGGCGCCAGGAGGTCCATTATAGTTTTCTTCTTCAATTCCTCTTTTGAATAACCAAACATCTCGCAGGCTTTCTCATTTACATCAATTATGGTGCCGTCTGTGTGGCTCAGGAAGATTGCATCATTTGATTGTTCAAAAAGTGATCTGTATTTTGCTTCATTGTGTCTTATTTTTTCCTGGGCATTCTTACGTTCCGTGATGTTCTCTGCGAAGATTACAATACCACCGATTTTCCCTTCTGAAGTTTTCCAGGGTCTTGTCTCCCAGTGTATCCATTGTCCACCTTTATTAGGTGTTTTAAAATAGTCTTCTTCCCGGACAATGACCTCTCCCTGCAGAGCACGTTGATGTAAATCCTTTATCTCATCATTAATATCAGGAATTATGTCATAGTGAGGCATTCCAATTATATCCTGACCTTCCATTCCCAGGTCACTAAGCCAGCGATTGCTGACTGATAGGAATCTTATGTCTTTATCGAACATTGCCAGTGATGCCGGCGCATGTTCTATGAATAGCCTCAGTATTTCTTCATTTTCTGCTAATTTAATCTCAGTATCCTTGCGCTTGGTTATGTCCTGAAATGACCCTGTTATCTTTACAACTTTTCCGTCTTTTAATGCCGGTCGGCCACTTATTCTAATCCACTTACGAGTACCTTTCGGAGTTATTATTTCCAGTTCCAGATCGTAGGGTTTTGCATCCTTCATGGCGTCATCGAATGCTTCTTCAAAGAGTTTTTTTGAATCGGGAGTATAATACTCAAGTGCTTTTGGAATACTGATATCTGAATCGGATTCGATTTCATGTATCTTATAAACTTCAGATGTCCATTTGACGGTATTATTTTCCACATCTATTTCCCATCCGCCAATCCTGCCAATTCTGCTTACTTCGTTTAAAAGAGATTCATTTTCTTTCAGTTTAATTTCAGCTCCTTTTCTTTTAGTAATATCCTGCAGTATACCTATTATTTTTACAACTTTCCCGTTAACGATCTTTGGATGTCCACTTGCCCTTACCCACTTACGCTTTCCCCCAGGAGTTATTATTTCCAGCTCAAGGTCGTATGTTTCCCTGTTTTCAAGTGTGTTGTAGAATGCTTTTTCAATCTTCTCTTTTGAACCCGGAGCATAGCATTTGGCAGCATCCCCGGGGTTGCTGTGAGATTTATCGGTTTCATATATTTTGAGAACCTCAGGAGTGCGTATGGTTTCGTTAGATTCCACATCATATTCCCAGCCTCCGATTTTAGCGATACTTCCAACTTCCTTTAAGAGAGCTTCACTTTCACGCAATTTCTCTTCTGCGAGTTTTCTGTCTGTGATATTTGAGGTCGTTCCTGACATCAGGTATTTTCCATCTTCAAAAGGCTGTGCCGACCCAAGAGAATTCATCCATATAATGCTTCCATTATCTAACACAATCCTGTAGTCCATCGAAATTGGAATACCAGGGTTCATAGAAGCCTTTTTCATATTTTCTTTTACTTCAGGAAGGTCCTCTTTATGAATATGTTCAAAATAAGTATTCCAGTCAGCTCCTATGCTACCGGCACCAAATCCTGCTAAGTTGGCAAGAGATTTGGATATATATGAATCACTGGCATTCCCTTCTGAATCAAATGTAGCTTTCCATACAGCGGAATCCAGAGAATAGATTATCTCTTCATAGTCTTCCTCTTTTTTATGGAGTATTTCTTCCGAATTCTTCCTTTCCAGGATATTAATTATCATATCTCCTGCAATTTTGAGGAGATACAGTTCTTTTTCTTTCCACACATGCGGTTTGCTTTTAGAATCAATTCCTAAAAAGCCTTTAAAAGTTCCATAACGTGAAAGAGGAACCAATGCCAGGGCCCTTATACCAAGATTCTGGAACATATGCTGCAACAGACCCTGGTCTTTAGGAAGGGCGTCAATATCAGAAGCACTAATTATCTGTAAGTTGCGCAGTTCTCCAGGTACTATTTTACTTGAATCTATTTTTTCATTGAGTGGTATTTTAGATATCACTCCGTCAAGATGCCATTCATGCGTTTTGATAATGAGTTTCGGGTCGTCGGCGACAATGAACAAAACAACACGTTCTGCCCTGATAAACTCTCCCAGGTCTTTAAGTATCCTGTTGATATTATTGTCAATATCCCCTAAACTGCTGGTTATCAGCCGGTTTGATATGTTTGCTATAAGGTCATCCTTACGCCTGTCATATTCCATCTCTGAAGAGGTGTTTTTTTCAGTTGTAAGGTCTTCAATAATAGCATGGCATCCGTAGACATTCCCACCCGGGCCTTTCCGGGGAAATATTCTGAAACTTAAGAAAAGCTCCTTATCCCACTTTGATCTGTAAGGTGTTTCTATGGAAGTGTTTTTTCCAGTCTTAATTGCTTCTTCTATCATTGCGGATATACCTGAGTTCACAAGAGGCGGGAAGCTTAACATGTTGACTTTCATTGTAGCTTCAGCCGAAGGGGAACCAAGAATATCTAATAAAAAATCATTTACAGAAGTGATATTCCCTTTCGTATCACACGAAAGTATTCCAAGGGGCAATTCGTCAACAAGATTTTTGAAGTCCTCATGGTTGCCATCCGGCATTGAGGAGTTATTTGTGCCCTTATTGTTCATGCCTGTCATTTTTCATAAAATGATGTTTTTGATTCATCCTTTTTTGAACGTGCTCAGTTTATCTTTGTATAAGTCAGTATTTATATTTTATTGAGCAATACATGATTTTGCATATAACTTTATAATATTAATAATGTGACGATCAACTTCTTATGCTTGTAATCCTTAATATTTATCGGAGTGCGGGCAGACTTATTCGTTTTGTTCTGTCTTTGTAGTTTATACTCTAATTACGGAAACGTACTCCTTAAAGGTGAATCTTATGGATGAGAAAAAAGACATGAAAAGGCATCTTGAAGAACAGTTCAGGGATATGAAAGACTATATTTCCAAGAATGTTAAAGACCTGGAACTGGAAAAGGAATTTGACAAACAGGTAAAGGATATCAATGAATATCTGGACAGTGGCAGGAAAAAAATAAAAGCTATGTCTGATAAGACACCGGCTACACCTGTAACCATGCCGCTTATCGGAGACGACGCACCGTCATTTAAAGCAGTGACAACTAACGGAGAAATTAATTTCCCCAAAGATTACAAGGGGAAATGGGTAATCCTTTTCAGTCATCCTGCGGACTTTACGCCTGTATGTACTACCGAGTTCATGACCTTTGCAACAATGCAGGAAGAGTTCAGAACGCTGAACGCAGAACTTATCGGCCTTTCCATTGATAGTATCTACGCACACATTGCATGGCTGCGTACAATAAAAGAGAAGATTGAATACAAGGGAATGAAAGACGTTGAAGTCACTTTCCCGGTCATTGAGGACCTTAAGATGGAAGTGGCAAAGAAATTCGGAATGCTCCAGCCAAATGCTTCAGATACCCAGGCTGTCAGGGCTGTGTTTATGATTGACCCGAAAGCAAAGATAAGGGCAATCCTTTACTATCCACTGTCCAACGGAAGAAACATGGATGAGGTCAAGAGGCTTTTGCTTGCAATGCAAAAATCTGATGCAGAGGGTGTTGCCACACCTGCTAACTGGCAGCCGGGAGATGATGTGATAATTCCACCACCAGGGTCCTGCGGTTCTGCAAAGGAAAGAGTTGAATCAGAAGAAGAGGGCAAATACTGTCTTGACTGGTTCATGTGCTTTAAGAAGCAATCCTGATCCATGCATGAGGAAGGGCTCTTTGAGTCCTTTTTTTATTTATATGTCAGCTGAAGACCACAGCCTGTTTCTTTCAGGTTGCAAACTTTGGATAATGCTATTTTTGATTCAAGGTCTGTACAGTGGCACGCATGAACTTCATGCACATTGAGATTCCGGAAATATTCAACAGTTCCCCTCATCTTCAGCTCCGGAGGATTAAGTAAATGGAAACCACCGATAATGTCGATGATCTTTTCTTCGCTGCAGACTTCCTTTGCATATTCGATTATATTGCAAATACCTGAATGAGAGCATCCTGTGACAATAACAAGTCCATTTTCTGTTCTTACGATAAGTCCCGTGTCATCTAACACTTCGTCATCCTGCTCTTTTCCATCAATGATAATTTTGCTTTCAAGTGGATCATGCTCAAAATCAAATCTCCGGGGAATTTCACCAAGGAATACAACGTTATCTGTGATCCACAAAGGCTCACTGCTTAGTCGTAATTTAAATATTCGTGAAAGCTTTTCAGCAGAAAGAAGCATCCCTATTTCCTGTAGTCCAGGATATGTCCTGCTATTGAATATCAAGGGATGTGCGATCAGATTCGGTTCTGAATGATCCAGACCTTCTATCCGTGCTTCAGTGTACCTTCTTATAAGTGGATCAAGTCCCCATGTATGGTCCAGATGTGAATGTGACAAAACAATGTGGTCAATGTCCAGAAGATTGATATTCATTTTTTGTGCATTTCTGATAAATGTATCTGAATATCCCGTATCAAAGAGTATTTTCTTATCGTCAGCTTCAATAAAGTAGGAAACACCGGGTTCGCCCAGTAAGTAACGGTCTATCAGGGTGTTGTTATCCATGAGAACTGTTAATTTCATAGATTAAAATGGACAGGAATGATTAAAAAAGTGGCTATGTAGAAAAACTGCTATTAAAATTTTAAGCTTAGCAGGTCGGTTCTGTCATGTCAATATGATTTTTTGTGGGTTAGGAATAACTTGAGTGATCCCGAAGGTTCCGGCGAAGCCGGCGTTTTCCCACAAGACAATACTAAATAACCTGCATTACCCCGGAATACTTTTTTCGCAAGCCTGCACTAATCTTTGGAATTATATTTTGTACAGCAACGTTGGAATGTGCCGCCTTTGGCGGATGCTTACTTTGTTTTTTAGATCCCCACTGTTTTTGTGAGACTGAAAAACAGCAAAGTTGTGTTACCAATATAATCAGGAGTTCTACTGGGCCTAAAAAGTTCTATATTAAGAAAAATTGATGGGATGTCACTTGTTCTTCTCTTCTTCAAGTGCCTTGCTGACAATTTTCATGGCACAGAGGTCACCGCACATGGAACAGGCTTCACTACCAGTATTCCTGCTGTCCCTGATTCTTTTTGCCTTTTCTCCATCGATTGCAAGTTCGAACTGTGTGTCCCAGTCAAGGTTTTTACGTGCATGTGCCATTTTGTCATCAGTTGCCCTTGCACGCTCTTTCTGGCCTTCTTTTGTAAGGTCGGCAGCATGGGCAGCAATCTTTGTAACAATGGTTCCTTCACGGATGTCATCATTTGTTGGCAGTGCAAGGTGCTCTGCCGGTGTAGTCATGCACAGGAAATCTGTACCGCACATGCCTGCAAGTGTTCCCCCAATTGCTCCGGTTATGTGATCATATCCCGGTGCAATATCTGTGACAAGCGGACCGAGAAGGTACAGTGGTGCATTGTGGCAGAGACTTTTCATTCCTTTTACGCTGAGTTCGACCTCATCCAATGGGACATGTCCGGGGCCTTCAACAAAACACTGGATGTTTGCGTCCCTTGTTCTTTTTACAAGTTCCCCAAGGGTTATGAATTCCATAAATGAAGGGCCGTCTGAGGCATCATGAATGCATCCGGGTCTCATACCATCTCCAAGACTGATGGCCATATCGTACTCGTATGCTATTTCCATGAGGTAATCATATTCTGCATAGAACGGGTTATCTTCGCCATTATGCAGCATCCATGCAAGAGTAAATGAACCGCCGCGGCTGACAATGTCTGTAATCCTGTTGCTATGCTTTATTCTTTTCAGGGCATCCTGGTTCACAGCAGCATGGATTGTAACAAAATCAATACCGTCCTTTGCGTGTTTGCGTACTGCATTGAACATGTCATCGGATGTCATATCAACTACGGCTTTCTGTGAGGATGCTGCCTGATAGATTGGTACAGAACCTATAGGGATGTTCACAGCATCCATGATCTTTTTCCTGATCAGGTCAAGGTCTCCACCGGTTGAGAGATCCATGAGTGCATCTGCACCGAAGGTTTCTGCAGTTTTTGCCTTCTCAACTTCTTCACCGATGTTGATGTAATCCCGGGAAGTCCCGATATTGGCGTTTACTTTAGTACTGAGGTATTTTCCTATACCTACGACCCTGCAGTCCCTTACCGGGTTATTCGGGATACTTATGGTTCCGTTGGCAACACAGGAGCAGATGGTTTTTGCGTCAATGCCCTCATCCTTTGCAACTGCTTCCATCTGTGGCGTTATTTTGCCTTTTTTAGCATCTTCCATTAGTGTCATTGTATCTCCTGCATGCAGTGTCTTTTAGGTGCAGATACATTGTAGGGACATATATATGTTTCACAGGACTTATGGAATATCTGATATTATCCTGTATCTATTTCCGTAGAGTAGATCAAGGATAGGCTGTTATATATAAACTAAAAATGAATTTAGGTAAACAAACCGGTATGGAAATATACTGACTAATTTCATAATCCTGTTATGAATTCATGGGGAAAAAAGAATGAAACAACATCCTGTAGAATCATTGATTAACAAAGCTGACACTGCTATAAATCAGGAAGATTTCGATACTTTGACAGATATCTATGCAGATGATGCTGTTCTGGTTATTCGACCAGGGATGAATGCGGTCGGCAAAGTGCAAATAAGAAAAGCGTTTGAGGCTATTGCCGCTCACTTCGAGCACACACTGAATGTCAGGCAGGCCGGAATAAAAATTCTGGAAACCGGAGATACCGCTCTGGTTTTGTCGAAAACTCTTGTTTCAGCTAAGTTGCATCCTATTCAGGAACGTAAGGCAACGTATGTATTCAGAAAGGATGCAAACGGTGCCTGGCTCTGTGCGATTGACAACTCATATGGTCATGATCTTTTAGATGCCTGAAAATAGCAATTTATTCATATATGTACTGTTTATTTTTTAATTTAGTACTGGATGTGACATAGAATAAACGCGGTCAGTAACTTATTTTCAATTGCAGAGGAGGATATTTAATCAGGGAAAATAATCAAATGGAAGGGATTAGTATGGAACCAAAGATTGAAACTCTTGCACCTAAAAAACTTATCGGCATGCATAAAAAAATGTCACTCACACAGAACAGGACTGTAGAACTCTGGCAAAGTTTCATGCCAAGGAGAATGGAAATTCCAAACAGGACAAATTCTGCATACATTTCCATGAATGTTTATCCTGAGGCTCAAGAAGGAGTGATTTCTCCGACGACTATGTTCGACAAATGGGCGGCTGTTGAAGTTTCATCTCATGATACAATTCCTGATGGCATGGAGGCATATACTTTGCCGGGTGGGAAATATGCAGTATTTCTTCACAAGGGCCCTGCCAGTGCTTTTCCAAAGACAATGCAATTCATTTTTGCAGAGTGGCTTCCAGCTTCTGAATATGAGCTTGATAACAGAGAGCACTTTGAGATTCTGCCAGAGGGATATGACAGGAATGATCCGGAAGCTGAGGAGGAAATCTGGATTCCTGTGAAGTAAAATGGATTTGGGTTCTGTGGAAAGACTCATTTGAAAATTATCAGTATGCAAAAAAAGTTCAGATCGCTCTGCAAAAATCATTGGTGATTAAGAACAATACGACCATCCGCCGAAGGCGGCACATTCCCATGCTATTGCATAGAAGAATATTACAAAAATGATTCATTTATACAGAAAATTCTACAGAAAGCCTTGAAGAAGATATTCCTGAGTTATGTAGACTTTTTTCGTATTCTTTTTATGGAAAAGCGCCGGCTTCGCCGGACCCTTCGGGATCACTCGAGTTATTCGTGACTTACGATAAATCAGTTTATACTCTTTCTTATGTTTTAATAAAAGTTATTCTGCAGACCCTGTATTTGCGTAAATTTTATAGAATTACTTTCACCCTGCAAGCTCAATTTTTATCTACAATCAGGACATAGGGTTGCAGCATGTCTATAGTCGTATTCACGGAAAAGAACAAAGCAGCTTCTCAGATAGCAGGTATCTTAAGTGACGGACACTACAACCGTGCTTCGGTGGCAGGTCTTCCGGTATACGATTTTAAGATTAACGGTAAAGAATGGAGGATAATGGGACTTGCCGGTCACATCATGGGTTACGATTTTCCTGAACAGTTCAACAACTGGCGTGAATGCGACCCTGCTGTCCTGCTGGATACACCTCCTGTAAAAAATGTAACTAAAAAACCCTATGCTGCTGCTATATCCCTTCTTGCAGGCGGTGCTGAGGAAGTTGTCCTTGCATGTGACTTTGACAGGGAAGGAGAGAATATTGGCTTTGAGGCAAAGGAAATTTCCGAAAGAGTAGCTTCCCTTCCAGTAAAAAGAGCACGTTTTTCATCACTATCCTCAAGTGAGATTAAAAAAGCATTTTCCAATCTTGTTGAACCTGATTATAATATGGCAATGTCAGCAGAAGCCCGCCAGATACTGGACCTTAAGATGGGTGCGGCTTTTACTCGTTTCATGACATTGTCCGTGAGAGAAAAAGCACGCACAAAAGGCGTGATATCTATTGGTCCATGCCAGACTCCGACCTGTGGTTTTGTCTATGAAAGGGAGAAATTGATTAAAAACTTCAAGCCAAAGGATTTCTGGAAAATAGAAGCACTTTTCAATTCAAAAGGTGCGGATTTCACCGGTGTGCACAGGGCCGGAAACATTCATGAAAAGGAAAAAGCCGATGAGATCTTCGCCCGTATTAAGGATTGTAAGATTGGTGTTGTAGATAAGAAAAGTGTAAAAGAGGCACGTACCAGTCCCCCATATCCATTGAATACAACCGAATTCCTGAAACGCTCTTCTAAATTCCTGGGCGTAAGTCCGGAGGAAGCACTCGAGACTGCAGAACAGCTTTATCTCGCCGGTTTTACCAGTTATCCAAGGACTGAGACTAACAAGTATGCCGATGATTTTGATTTCAAATCCAAGCTTGTAGCATTTTCTTCAGGAACCTACCAGAAGTATGCGCTTGAGATCATCTCTGCAGGTGAAATTAGTTGCAGGAACGGGACAAAGGACGGACATGATCACCCCCCTATTCATCCTATTAAGGCAGCTTCAAAGAATGATGTCGAAAAGAGTATCAGAATGCCTAATGCATGGAAGGTTTACGACCTGATAGTGAGACATTTTCTTGCAAACCTTATGCAGCCTGCCATATTTGAGAAAACAAGAATGGAGATTCTTGTTGGTGGAGAGATATTTGACGTAAAGGGTTCAATTCTTAAAAGTGCAGGCTGGCTTGATGTTTATCCATTTGAAACAAATAATGACAAGTTACTGCCCTTAATTGAGGAAAAGGATGAGGTTGACGTAAAAAAGATCAGTAACATAAAATCTGAAACAAAACCTCCAAAAAGGCTTACTGAAGCCGAACTTCTGACCCTGATGGACAAGCATGGTATTGGCACCAAGGCTACAGCCCCAAGTCATATTGAAACTAATAAGAAAAGAGGCTATTTTGAAACCAAGGGTAGGACCATTGCAATTCTTGATACTGGATTTACTCTCATGGATACTCTGGACGCCACGGTTCCTATTCTGGTACAACCTGAGATAAGAGCACGCATTGAATCCCTTATCCAGGATGTTGAGGATGGCAAAAAATCGCTTGAAAGTACCCTTGATGAAGGAACTCTGCTCATCAAGAAGATGTATTCACAGCTTACATCAAGCAAAGAGGCTATTGCTGCAAGAATGGCAGGTACGATTGTTGATGAGCAGGTTGCAACGGATAAGAAGAACTTTGTCGGTACCTGTCCTGAATGTGGGAGGATGCTCCATATGATAAAAACTGACAAAGGACGCTTTGTAGGTTGTACGGGTTATCCGGAATGCAAAAATACGTATCCTTTGCCAAAGGCAGGTGCGCTTACAGTTCTACGTTCCCAACTATGTGAAAAAGGTGGCGTTGCAGTCCTGAAGGTTGGTAAAAAGTATAACTGGGCCGTGGGCATTGGTCCCTGCTTTACGTGCGATCTGGAAAAGAAATGCTTCCCGCCTGAAATTGTAGGCCCGTGCCCGGTATGCGACGGTTCAATGTTCCTTATAACCACTAAAGATTCCCGTTTCCTTGGCTGTACCAACAGATGTGGGCACACGCAATCTGTGCCTAAATCAGGTAGGCTTACTATTCTTGATCGCCAGTGTGAGCACTGTGGGTGGCATATACTCCGTGTAAAAGAGCAAAAACAGGATGCAAAGGAGTTTTGCACTAATCGGAAATGTTCCGGCAAATAGTATGCATGAATAATTAATCAACCATATTTGATTTATTGATAAATCAGTTTTTCTTGTTTTAACTCCAAAATTGAACAAGGCTTATATAGGATAAAATATATGTTATGACTTGGAGACGAATTGTGGACCTATTTCCTGATCATTGTCTACTAAAAAATGGGTCAAGCCGATCTACTACCTCCAATATACCTCCAATTTATAACAATTCGTCTCTGCCTCCTTTTTTTCATCTGTTTTTCTGACCGTTAACTTATATGCTCAGAATTTATTCCCGTATTTTTCACCGAATACTATGCTTTCCAGTTCTTTCCGGGATGGGCTTTTGCCATTTTCATCAGGTTTGCCAATGGCAAGTATTGCCATAAGCTCCAGAGATTCAGGACAATTGAGAATCAAGTTAACTTTATCTGACTGGTTCAGAATTTCTCCCAGCCATACTGCTCCCAATCCAAGGTCACAGCAGGCAAGCAGCATGTTTTGAATGGCTGCACCGATGGCCTGTGTGTCTTTTGTTTTGTTGTACATTGTTTCAGTGTCAAGGTAGACTGCTATTAATAGGGGTGCAGCCTGAACTATTTGTGAATAGTGTGTGCAGCCTGCCAGTTCTTTCATGGTCCCTTTATCTTTGATGACTATGAATTTCCATGGCTGGTTATTCAGGCCGGATGGTGCCCACCTTGCTGCATCCAGAATAGTCCTGGTGTCTTCGTCAGCTATTTCTTCTTCTGTATATTTTCTGATGCTTCTTCTTGAAAGGATTGTTTCAATTACTTCAGGCATATTTTTCTTCCATTAAGTTATGACGACAAGTATTATAGAACAATATTAGGGTACTTGTTATTGATATTGTTTGGGGATGCATTATTGAAAATCAATAAACCTTATCAATCAATAATGGAATGGATATTCTATGGTCAGAAGGAGAACCTTGAAAACTCGCGAGTTTGGTTATGAGCTATCCGGAATGGAATATAAGCTCGTTTTTGATTCTGATGACATAGGTTTTGTTCGGTTTGATGGCCGAAGTAAACGTATTTTTAATTTAGATCCTTCTCCTTACTTACGAACTCCAAAAAGAGAACTTTATATTATTGAAGATGACTCTGTGCCTCTTCCAAATGAGAATGAATTTATAAAAGTAACCTCTCTTGAATCTGAAAAATCGGTACGAGGTGCACTTGGTTATTTGGCTAATTTTAAGATTAATTACGTGCGTTCATGGGAAAAAGTTGATCCTAATACAGTTATGCATAGAAAAGTGATGGATCTTGAAGAATATGTTAATTTCTTTAAACATCCATTTTACAACACTGATAAAGATGCTGATGGCATTTCTCAATGCCTTGCAATGTGTTCGGTTTCATCAAATGCTATTGGAGTTAACGATAAAGGAGGAATTGATTCCGGTATAATAGCAAACAAGATGGGATGGGATTCATTTACTTCATTACAAAGGTTAATTCCTAATGAATTCAAGTCTACAAAATCTCCATACTTTTACGATAGTTTTGATGTAGATAAAACAGTTAATCCAGTAGCAAGCACAGAAGTAAATCTTTCTATATTAATGCCAAAAAAATCATTTGTTCATGTTCCTGTAGCATTTGATGCCGACTTGCGTCCAAAATCTTCTTATTTAGGTGATATTTCTTTTGAGATTCCATTTGTAAGAGCTCATCTCCTTGATTCACTACTGTTTCAACCGGAAGTTACAAAAAAAGCAGAAAAATGCCTGACAGAGCATGTGTATGAGATGAGTGAAACATTCACCAAGTCTTCAAATCTTGTTTACAAACAAGATTTGGGTGATGCGGCACCTAAATTAGGCTCAAGCATTGCCAGAATGAACTTTAGAAATGAATTATCTGTTGATGATATACGAGAGGGTTTCAATGTTTGGATCGATATGTTTGAACATTCCTGCAAATTTCAAAAATCCAGTTTATCATTAGATGAAATATTTCGATTACCTGCTGAAGCAGCTCGTTTATATCTGGAATTAGAGGATCAATTTGGTATCGATAAACTTATTTCTCTGGATAATGTTGAAAAAATATTAGATTTAACACCTTTTGAGTTATCTAATGCTTTAACTTCACTAAAAAAAGCAGGTGCTGTTTATTCGCCAAGAATTAATTTTATTAACCCAACTTTGACAGTCAAAATTAATAAGAGTGTTCTTAGCTTTGTTGTATTCGGTTAAAATGCAAACAAAACTAAGAACATATGAGATTATTCCTAATGAGAATATATGCTTTCCCATCGGAACTATTCTGGCTGTAAATTGGCTTTACGATACCCTTGATTTATCCGCTGTTTTTGGTAAACACAAAAAGAATGGTATTGATATCAACAGCCTACTGAAAGCACTTATAAGTTACAAGCTTACAGATAATTTCAGCATAAGTAAAGCTCACGATTGGATCAATCGTGATGAAGTGCTTGACATTTTCAATCTACCTGAATTTTGTGAAAGAACTCTCTACAGGGTTCTTGAAACCCTGGGAAATAATCGTGAAACGATTATTTCCAATATTCAGGATGAAATATTTGCCCGATACGATTTTGAACATACCAACGTAAACATGGACTGGACGAGCATTTTTTTCCATGGTGACAAATCTCCTCTTGGGATGTATGGATATAGCAGAGATCATCGACCAGACAAAAAACAGATAACAATAGGTCTTGCTGAACTTGCTAATCCTATAAATGTTCCCATAGGTCTTACAGTAGAGAAGGGAAATCTACCAGATCAAAAACATTTTGAGAAGACATATTACCAAATCAACAATAGAATGGACCAGGGTTCACTTGTCGTTTTTGATAAAGGAGCTCATAGCAAAGGGAACATTGACTTGATAAGGGAGGATGAGATGCATTACTTAACTGCAAGAAAACTCAATAAGAGTGATGATAAGAAAATTGCAGTATTCTGGGAAGCTTCTCCTGAACTTATCGATTCTGAAAATGGAATATATGGACTGAAAACCATTAAACCAAGCAGTGTTAATTACATGTATTTTTCAGAAAAGCTCCAGAAAGAACAACATGACTCTAAAATAAGAAAAGTTATGAGATTGTTGGAGGAAGCAAAGGAGATACAGAAAGCTATCAGCAAAAACAAGAAGCTTCCTAAAAAATTCAGAATCAACAATGTTCTTGTTGATGTCACTTATTCTTTGCAGACTAAACTGATGGAACTAGATGAACAGGAAGCTATCAAGCTTCTGGAAGAAAAGATAATTACAGGTAGAGAAGGATTTTTTTGCCTGAGATCAAGTCAGAATTTGACACTAAAAGAAGCTCTTCTAACATACAGAAAAAAAGACTCCATTGAAAAAATAATCCATTCCCTGAAGAACGAGATTGAAATTAAACCATTAAGAGTATGGACTGAGGCTTCCATTTATGGTGCAGTGATCATAGGATTCATTGCACAACTTTTCATATCGCTGATGCGATATGAGTTCAATGAACTCAGACATAAGTCTACAAAATTCATCAAAAATAGCCTATTGAATTTGACAGTAACCGTCGATTTTACGGATGAACAATCAAAAAAGTACATTTACGCCAATTTTGATGGGATAAATTCACTGATTTTAAGGCAGAAATGGGTGAAATCGTAGCAAATTACTTAAAATTGTTTAGAGTGTCAAATAGGTTTTCCTGACAAAAATACGAAAAATTGGGTTCAGTGAGAAGACATTCTCTTCATGAAAGAGTGAAAACTGTCAAACTTGGGATATAAAAGAAACAATATCAGTAAATCCTGAGTCCCTCTTACTCACAGAAGATTCAGAATCTGTACAATTTATCCCCCCATTTACCAGAGAATGCAATTCCTATAACAAGCTCCTTGATTATATGCAGGAGAGTACAAAAGCCAACAGAAAATTCACTGTGGAATACGATCCTGCAATAAAGGAATCCCTGATATACAACTTCTTTAGCGGTAAAATAGTGCTCATGGTGCCTGAAGAAATGACAAGTCTTTCCAAATTAAGATTTGCTCTCATGGCCGGAGGAAGCAAACTCCGTGCAATCATTGACAGCACAGGTGGATGGATCTATGTATTCCCAAAACATATCATGGAATCCATGGAATGTGGCAAGATGCCTGCCAGGGACACCAATGTTAATATGGTGATCGCAAGCTATCTTGCTGATATTTTCCCTGATGAGCAGTAATAATAGCAATAATCGATTAAAAAAATTAAGCAAAAACGAGAGAACAAATTTCTCTTGTTCTCATTTGTTTTTGATTTCAATTCTTATTTTTCTGAGTTAAGATATTCTAAAACAATCTCATTGAACCTGTCATATTGTTCAATGGAACAGACATGACCACAGTTTTCGATGATCTCAACACGGGTATTTGGAATTTTATCACTGTGCTTTAAGGTATCTTTTAAAAACAGGTGGTCCTCGCTTCCTGATACGAAAAGAACTTTGATATTGTCATCAAGTTCAGCAAGCCACCTTAAACTTGGTTTTGTTTCTGGAATGAGGTCTACCCATCTGCAAAACTCATTAAGCCCAAGCTTTTCAGCCTCAGTTACAAAAATACTTCTTGACCTGCGGTGATTTTTCCTTGGAAGTATGATGTAAGCAAAGAACCTGTAGAGGACCATGTAATTGATCCATCTTTTGAAAGTGATTGCCAGGTAAAGCAGGAAATTTGTTCTCAGGTTGAATTTTACAATTCCACCACCCATGATAAGGGAATCAACCTTTTCAGGGTAAAGAACAGCAAAACGCAGGCAAATAAGAGTACTAAAGGAAAAGCCCATGAAATGAGCTTTCTCAACTCCATGATAGGTTAATGTATTGCTAATCAACCTGCATACTTTATCGATACTAAGGCTGTTGACTCGTGGTTCCTTATGCATCTCAAGCACGAGAAGATTGTAATGATTTGAAAAAACTTCAGTCTGCTTTTTCCATGTCCTGGCACTGCCACCAAATCCATGAACGAATACAAGCCACTTAGCAGAGTCACTTTTGAAGTGAAGCTCTGCACTAAACTTTTCAAGCTTTTCTTCGTCTGCCATCGGTGATTCCTTTCTTAAAGGCAAAATACCTCAGGAATTTTGGGAAATTCTTCCTGTTATGCTCCGGCATTTTCCGGAAAAGTCCAGCAGCCATTTCCTCCCATTCCTTTGCCCTTTCAAAGCTCTTGCTGGCAAGCTCCTCAGCAGATTCCGGGTTTGCCAGATGAGTTGATTTTGCACCACCGGCTTTTACAACGTCTATAATTGCCTGTGGATTATCTATTAAAGGACATGGACGCAGGGGGTTATCTGAAAATGGTTGTGCCTCCCTGAATGTTGTGAAGAATTTAGACCGGAGTGCATCAGCAAGTGAAACATCATAGATATTCGAATCTGAATAATGGCAGAAGGCACACGGCTCAACATCACCTTTTGCATTGATATGTGCAAAACCAACTCCGGCTCCTATACAGCCAAAACAAAGATGACCATTGTTCCAGAAATCAACGATCACGTAATCCTGCTTTTTACAATAATCCATTATCTTCTCATGCATATAAGCACGTTCTTCAGCCGTACACATAAGTGCAGTATCCGCAGTGCTGCCAACAGGAATATACTGGAAAAGCCAGCCGAACCATGCCCCCTTTGCACGCATCAGGTCAAGGAACTCATCACTGGCTATGGTCTTGTAGTTCTTAGAATGATAACATGCTGAAAAAGCAAAACCGATATCTCTTGCTCTTAGAATATCCATGGCTTTTATGGCTTTAGCGTAAACACCTTCTCCTCTTCTGAAATCAGTCTGCTCCTGGGTCCCTTCTATACTTATGAAAACATTCAGGTTTCCAAGTTCAGCCATCATATCCGCAAACTCTTCATCGATGAGAGTGGCATTGGTAAAAACACCAAAAGTCATTTTATTATGCTTTCTGCATAGCTTGACGATATCATCTTTCCTGAGAAGAGGTTCACCTCCTGTCATCAGGCAATCCATAATTCCAAGCTCTTCAGCCTGGTCCAGAATAACATCAAATTTTTCATAGGAAATATTGTGACCGCTTTCATAATCCTTTGACCAGCAACCTTTGCATTTCAGGTTGCAGTCACTGGTAGGGTCAATAAGAAGAACTCTTGGGATCGAACACTTGTGTTTGAATCCATTGTATAATTCTTTTAGTGTTATGAAGTCTCCCATTGTCAGGTGACTTGCAACACTTTTTGCTGTAAAGAATTGTTTACTTCTGTACACGTAAGCTTTGTGATGTGGAAAGGGAGGAATTTCTTCTCTCTTCCCATTGATCATCATGTGTTTCAACAGAAAACCCCGCAAGCTTACTTTTTAGTCACGGATACTTTCTGTGGGATAACACCATCAAACACAAACTCGCCTTCAGAGTTGGATGTCAGGCTCTTTATTTCAAGTCCCGGGACAACTGTATAGATACGTGGGAAATATTCTTCCATTGTATCTACGCTGTCTTCTTCCAGATATTTCTCTGAAAGAGGTACAGATCCAAGATAGAAACTCTCAGGATCGCCACTCAGTTGATTATCTGTAACACTGACTTTTCCCTTACTGTAAATGTTCAGAGTATCAGGCAGTGGAATTGGTACATCACCGGCAACGTCTGAGTAAAGATCGCTTTTCAGCCTGCCAATATCAGCGGTGCTTGACCCTTCCATGGTTCCGTCTGGCAGGACTTTTACCTGCAGGTCATCGAACCACCAGAATCCAGGTGCAATTTCATTTAAAAGAGCCGTGGATTCTTCTGCAGTTAGGGTGAATTGTTTTTCCTGATAATCAGAGAATTCAAAATTGTAATCATTAATGGATTTCTTTTCTGCATTCTGCTTGTACTCTTCAAGCTCTTCACCGGTCATACCTTCAAATTCTATCTGCATTCCGGTTTTTTCAAGAGCACTGACATAATCCTCATGGGTATATCTTACCCCAAGGTCTTTGGGTCCGAACAATGAAAAACTACCATAAACCCAGAAGATACTACCCAGTACCACAAGTCCAACAGCCAACATAACTATTTTTGTATTTCCTTTTTTATCGCTAATTGTATCACCAGCCACATATACAATTATATATTAACAAATATTATAATGCTTGCACTCTATATATAAACCAGTACGCTTTTTCTGATTATCAAATATAGATACCTGCAGATCATCAGCCCTGTTCTTTCAAGCAAAGAGAAGATATTGAATAAAACAGTGACATTTATGTCATTGAACAGAAGATGGATATATTCTTTACTATCTGATTTGATTGCAATGAAAAGCTATCATCACAAGTCCTAAATAGAACTTT
This sequence comes from uncultured Methanolobus sp., assembly GCF_963665675.1. Lineage (NCBI taxonomy): Archaea > Methanobacteriati > Methanobacteriota > Methanomicrobia > Methanosarcinales > Methanosarcinaceae > Methanolobus > uncultured Methanolobus sp. Next base: position 3,083,278 of record NZ_OY762426.1, read on the forward strand.
CTTTAAATATACAGGTGGAGGTTGAAGGTTTTGTTGTTATCTACACTGGTCCTTATTCTATGTATTGTGGGATTTGCATTAATTCACAGTCTTCTTGCAAGCCTGCCAGTCAAGCGATTCGTAAGGCGATCGCTAGGATCAAAAGCGGACAGTCTGTACATGCCTGTCTATAATCTTATTGCAGTAATCACTTTAATTCCACTGGGATACGCGCTTTATAAATACCCCGGCGAATTTCTTTACGTGATACCTTCTCCCTGGCGCTGGTTTATGATAGCAGGTCAGGTAATTGGTTTAATAGTTGGCCCAGGAGCTTTGAGAGATGCACCACATAGATTTAAACTGAGAGCACAATTATCAGCACCCAATACTCCCGAAGCAGGTCATCTGAATATACATGGAATATATCGCTGGATAAGGGACCCTTTCCTTCTTTCAGGTCTTGTCATCATGTGGCTGACACCTTTTATGACTACTAACTTACTAATCATTTACATCCTGACCACTGTTTACCTGATCATGGGTTCATTACACTGGGAAAGCAGACTAGTAGCTCAATTTGGTGATGAATACCGTGATTATCAGAAACATGTTCACAGGATTATTCCCAGATTTAAACCATATTATGAAAAATAATATTTTTCACTTTTTTTTCGTTTTAAGATAACGAAGTGTAAAAATATGTTATCTGATTTATCATAATATTGGTACTGAAAGCTATCTTCCATAAAATATATACAATTACATTACCTTTAACAAGTGATTTACATGATACACGAAGATCGAAGCAAAATGTCTGAAAAGACCCTGAACATGAAAAGAGCTATTGACTCTTTAAGAGAGGAACTTGAAGCTGTTGACTGGTATAACCAAAGAGCAGACGCATGCACTGATGAGAACCTCAAGAAGATACTCATCCACAATGCAGATGAGGAAAAAGAACACGCAGCGATGCTTCTTGAGTGGATCAGGCAGCATGACGATGCCTTTGCACACGAGCTTAAGGATTACCTTTTCTCTGAAGAAGAAGACATAGCAAGCCTTGAAGAATAAGGCTTTATCCCTTTTTTTATTTTACCTTAAACAAGATTGTATCCTAATTTTGAAAGCTCTACAAGAGCAACTATCAAGGTGAAATTGCCTATCAGTAGTGGAACTATCATTTTCTTAAAAGGGAACTCTACGATTGCAAGAGCAATTGCAAGTATATCGCTTGGAAGCGGTGCAAGTGAATAAAGGAATATTAAAAACATAACTATTGTATCGCCGGTTCTTTCCATGTAAGATACAAATCCATTGATCTTGCTTTCATATCGCTCTTTGATACATTTTTTGCTCTGTGACCCCAGGTAGTAGAATAACAAATCACCGATTGTGAGACCAATACTTGCAAGCAGAGCCACTGTTATAGTATTCACTCCGCCCAGGGATATTGTTATCAGGGCTGTGTAGAAAGTAGTTGAAGTAAAAGTGGAAACTCCGCCAACAAGTGCTATCAGGAAAATAAAAGCATAAACATTTTCAATTCCGATAAAGTTCACAATATCTTCAGGTGAATAATAATACAGAAGAACTGACCATGAAACTATGAATAGTACAATGAATATGACTGGTCGCATAGTCCCATTTTCATTGCTTAATGGACAAGTTTCAGTTTCATCGCCAAGTGAAGCATTATTCTCTGATTTTTCCTGCATATTCCCTCTTACTTATGAAGTCACACCCCATTGAAATCTTTAAACGTTTAATTAGTAAATAAAAATGATATTACTTATGAAAAACGGTGTATCCAAAGAAAAGAAAAACAGGAAAATGGAAGCTTAAAGCCACCATTTCAAATTAGATTTCACTTATTCCGTGATGACACAAATGCTGTCCTGAGTAGCACACTACAGGTCTGTGCAGGTCAATATCCAGAACTTCCTTCAGGACATCTTCAATTGTTTCTACCGGCACAAATTCCAGTTCGTTCCTGACATCCTCCGGCACATCTTCAAGATCCCTCTCATTCTCATGTGGAAGAATGATCTTCTTTATACCTGCCCTGTGTGCTGCAAGCACCTTCTCTTTGATTCCGCCAACCGGCAGGACAGCACCACTGAGGGTAACTTCACCTGTCATAGCAAGTTTTGAATCAACTGCCTTTCCGGTTATCAGAGATGTCAGTGCAGTAAACAATGTCACACCTGCGGACGGTCCGTCCTTTGGCGTAGCTCCGGATGGCACGTGGATATGGATGTCGCTCTCTGTGAAATCAAAGCTGTTTGCATTGTTAGCAAGCCTTGACTTTACAAGACTCAGCGATATCTGTGCAGATTCCTTCATCACATCGCCAAGCTGGCCCGTAAGTGTGAGTCTACCCTTGCCTGGCATGAAAGTACCCTCAATGAACAGGATATCTCCTCCTACAGGTGTCCATGCAAGTCCGGTGACAACACCCGGCACATTCTCTTTACGGGCTTCGTCCTGACGTATCATTTCCTTGCCAAGTGTCTCCTTCAGCATATCGTCTTTGACAACATACGGAAGTTCCGCATTTCCCGATACTATTTTTTCCGACACAAATCTGGCAGTTCTTGCAAGCTGCTTTTTCAGGCCTCGTACACCAGCTTCTCTTGTGTAGCGGTTAATGATACCGTTCAATGCTCCATCTTCTACACGTAGCATGTTTTCATTAAGTCCGTGATTTTCCAGCACTTCCGGCAGCAAGTGATCCTTTGCAATTGCAAGTTTCTCATTTCTTGTGTAGCCTGAAATTTCTATAATCTCCATCCTGTCAAGCAGCGGACCCGGGATAGTTGAGAGGGTGTTGGCAGTTGCTATGAACAATACCTCAGACAGATCATATGGGACTTCCAGGTAGTGATCAGAGAATGCACTGTTCTGTTCCGGGTCAAGGACTTCAAGCAATGCACTTGCAGGGTCTCCTGCATATGAAGATGAAAGCTTGTCAATCTCATCCAGAATGAACACAGGGTTTTTGGTTCCTGCTTTATTAATACCCTGAATTATCCTTCCCGGCATGGCACCGATATATGTCCTGCGATGTCCGCGGATCTCAGCTTCATCCTTTACACCTCCCAGACTAATACGCACGTATTCCCTGCCAAGTGCATCTGCAATACTTTTTCCGAGACTGGTCTTGCCCGTGCCCGGAGGACCGGTGAACAGGATGATTGAACCTTGTTTCTCATGCTTCAGTTTCATTACCGCAAGGTGCTGGATAATTCTCTCCTTTACCTTTTCAAGTCCGTTGTGATTACTTTCAAGCACTTTACGTGCTTCGTTGATGTCAATGTCCTTTTTCTCTCCGATTGCCCACGGGAGATCAAGCAGGAGGTCAAGGTAATTTCTGATTATGTTAGCTTCAGGACTTTGAGGGCCTGCAGTCTCCAGCTTTTTAAGTTCTGAAATTGCTTTCTTATGGATTTCTTCAGGCATATTTGAATTGTCTATTCTTTCCTGATAGCCGCCTTCACCTGAGATTGGATCATCCTCTTCATTAAGTTCTTCCTTGATCACCTTAATTTGCTCACGCAACATAGCTTCACGATGAGACTTGTTAATCCTCTCGCCGACTTTCTTTGCAAGTTCCATCTGAAGCTGGATATTCTCCTTCTGCTTTACCAGAATGGAAAAGAATTTCAGATAACGATTACGAGCGGAAAGTGTTTCCAGCAGTGCCTGCTTTTCTTCCACATCTACAGGCAGATAAGGCATAACATATCCCATTATCCGGTCAATTGATTCCATCTCATCGATGGGCTTCATGAATTGTTCAGAGCGCTGGAAATGCTCTCCTATATTGCTAATAGTGCGCTTTATATCGCGAAGGATAAATGATTTTAGTTCTTCATCAAGGTCATTTTCATCAGGAAGTTCTCTGTGGGTTGCATAGAACATATCGTCTTTCCGGTACAAAGAAACAACTTTAACTCTTCCGGCGGATTTAGCAGATATCACGTAACCTTCCTGGGCAGCGGTTACGGATTCTATTTCAAGAAGATTTCCTACCCTGTAGAGATCATCTTCCAGCATTTCAGTAAGCTTTGCATCATTTTTCATAGTCAGGCCTACTGCGTATGTTGTTTCCTGTTCATCTTCCATCTTTGAGAGCAATATCTCTCCGGCATTTTTATCAGCCAGGAATTTGGTGTGGCTTTCAGGATAGACGACTATCTCGGAGAGCCTGATTATTATACTCTCTTTCTCTGTATTATTTTCTTGTGTGGTCATTATAATAGTCTCATTTTTCAGCCTTTTTGGCTGCATTTAATAGTTAGTTCGTCTTTACCTAATCAATGATCTACAAAAAAAATCATTTTACTTTTTCCAGAATACTTACAAGCGTTTTTAACTCGTCATCAGATAGTGAGTATGTAACTTTTTCAGCTAGTTGAAACAGAGCCTTCTGTTCACAACGACATATTGTCTGCCCCTTTTCAGTCAGGCAAATATGGAACACCCTGCCATCACTCGGGGATCTTTTTTTGTAAACACATTCCATCCGGATGAAATTATTTATCATCTCTGAAATCGTGGGCTTGGAATTCCTGGTAACTTCAGCAAGCTTGCTGAATGTTATTTCTCCGTGCATATCAATTATTTTCAGGTATCCTATCTGTTTCAGGGTGATATCGGGTAATCCGCATCCGCAAAGTATCTCAGATGAACACTCACTTTTTATTTTGAAAAGATTCTCAAAGATCAAAAATAATTGTTCATTATTCCCCGTCATGTCCCGATCCAATAAGTTAGTTAGCCTTTACCTAATTAAATAGTTTTTGCCTGATTCACAGATAAAATACATTTTTATAATAAGTTAAAATCGAAACATTCTTAACGGGTCATATAGTAGTCAAAAAGCTAATGATTTTTAGCAATATCTTATGGGGTGAAATTGATGAAAATACGAATGTCATTTATCATGATAACGTTACTACTTGCCAATATGGCTGGAATAGCTGCATGTGAACCTATGGATAAGTTTGAAGTTATGGAGTACGCAGTTCTATATTCGTCAGATGGTGATCTCCTGCAGGCTCAAGGTCCCTATGAATATGAGAACACATCATATTATATAGTTCAGTTTTTCAATGAGACTGAAAAGTACGGTGAACTGGTTCTTGATGGTTTTACAGGTGAAGTAATCAGGGACGAGCAGATATGTGAAAGAGTATTTTATGCAGAGTCTGTGATTGATTCAGCAGGTTTTGAGATTACGAGTGGATATTATCACTTTTTTACGTTTGAAGATTTAAAGAAAATGTCTAATGATGGATACGAGTTTTACACAGCTTTAGCAGATTATGATCATCTCGCGTCTTCAGATGTAGATAAAATTAAAACCGGAGCCTATATCTATATGGATCTGGAATTACAATATGAAAACATCATCAAGCAAAATGAAAATGGTTCAAATATCCGAATAATTGACATTGATGGTAGTGTGAAGGACGTTGACATTTTCATACAGCAGCGAACAGAATATTATAAAAAAGAACAATTGCTTAATGATATTCTTATAAGAGCTAACAATGAAATGCCTTTTGTTAATGATATTGTAGGCAAAAATTATGGTTCCAGATACGATTACACAATTAATAATCTTGATTTCTATAAGGATGATCTGAAAAGGAGTACAGAAAGTCTGGAAAATTGGGGTTCAATCCAATCCGATGTCCAAGATAAAGTTGACAATCATTTCTTATTGATGAATTCTCTACTTGAAGCAAATTCTAAAAAGGTAAATAATAATGAAGTAGAGAACAATAGTTTTCCAATTCCAGGATTCGGTGCTCTGTATTCCCTGATTGGATTTTTTGTGTTAATGGCCTTTAACAGGAAAAATTGATACACATATTTTTTTCAGAAAATAACTATTCTGAAAAACTCTTTTTTATTTTTTGGGTGACGTGATTTTTTCAGACGAACTTTTTATATGAAAACATTTCATCTAATACACTAAACTGGAAATTATCTGGTTACAATATTCCTACAGTACTAATCAAATTCCGGACTAACCAAATGTCTGTCACTGAAAACATAAGCTTGATCCTGAAAGAACTTGGGAACACAAAGTTAATCTGTGTTACAAAAACCGTTGACACTGAAAGAATAAATGAAGCTATCAAAGCGGGTGCAACCATAATAGGTGAGAATAGGGTCCAGGAGTTCGAAGAAAAAGCTGACAGCTTACTTCCATGTGAAAAACACATGATAGGACATTTGCAGACGAATAAGGTGAAAAAGGCCGTAGAGTATTTTGATGTGATCCAGTCTGTGGATTCCCTGAAAGTAGCTCAGGAAATCAACAAGAGAGCTGGAGATGCCGGCAAGGTTCAGGAAATCTATCTTCAGGTAAACATTGGTAATGAGCCGCAGAAATATGGTTTTAAACGTGATGACCTCAGGCAGGAAATTGATGAAATCTCATTACTAAAAAATATTCATGTTACCGGAATGATGTGCATTCCACCTTATGTTCCTCCTGAGCAGGCACGTTCTTATTTTAAGAAAACAAAGGCACTTTTTGATGAGCTAAAGGTGGAAACACAAGAGAAGTCTGACAATATTGAACTGAAAGAACTTTCCATGGGAATGTCCGGTGACTACATGGTTGCTATAGAAGAAGGAGCCACAATGGTCCGCATAGGTTCAGCCATTTTTGGTAAGAGAAATTATTGAGCCTTAAAAACCCAGAATTTCTTCTGTTCTAATTATTTTAACAAACTTTTTATAGTGAGCTACTAAATCTTGCAAAGAACTTTCTGATAAGATTGATTTATTATGAACCCAATTTCAAGGCTGGAAAAAAGGAATGTTTGAATTATTTAAAAATCCGAGTGAGTTTTTCAGGAAAAAAGTCAGTGAACCTGAAGAACTGAAAAGGCCGTTTTGCATTATAGTAAGCCTCTGGCTTGCCAGAATGTTCATGCTTTCTACGATATTAGTACTATTAATGACAAATTCTTCATCGAAGTTCTCAACGGAATTCACTCCTATTACTTCTGACATGTACGTGTTTTTTTTAGTTATCCTGTTAATGGTTTTAATTTTCTCTTTTATTGGAACCCTTTTTTTGTGGATAACCACCGCTGGTGTTTTCTATCTATTCTCTGCTTTATTCCGTGGAAAAGGTAGCTTTAAAAGAGTACTTGCGTTCACGTCATATGGTTTTATCCCATACATTATAGATATTATCACCAGTCCTCTATATTTTTGGGTAATAATCCAAAAAGTAGATTTTTTCTCTATGATAGAAACCCTTGATCAAAACGGGGACATTAGTGTTTTTATAAATGAACTATTATACGCAAACTTGCCTTTAAACATTATAAGCACTCTCTTTTCAATATTACTATTTATTCTGGCCTTATATATCTGGATAAATGGAATAAAATATGGAAGAAACCTGTCAACAAAAAAGGCAATACTTACAGTTGGAATCCCTGCAGTATTATATGTAATTTATAAAATATTTATGCTCATGCTTTATTTTATCTGACTAACTGTTCAAGCAAGAACTCAATATCTTTTAGACATGAGTGATAGGTTTTGCATTTTTCAGATAATAGTCGTATAGTTCCTTGCCCCATTGTCTTCCCTGAGGACTCAGGCAAAGCATCTGTTTATTGCTGAAATCACCATTATTGAACAAGAGTCTCAAAAGAAAACCTGCGTCAGTTACAGTAAGAGATGAAATTCCTACTTTTTGTTCGTGTAAGTAGAATTTGATATTATCATAAGCAATAAAATGCCTGAATTCATCGGACCATCCTTCCAGTAATTTGTCTACGAGACCCCTGGTGAAAATAATTTCAACATTGATATTTTTGTCTGCAAGCTGTTTCAGAATCGATGGACAGGCAGGGTGCATGAAAGTAAATACAAAGTAGACTGCTTTTGATGCTAATGCAACCTTGAGGTAATCTGAATTCATTTCATGGGTGTTAACGATATTTGGCTCAATGATATGACTACCTTTTATGCTACTGATTCTTTTCAGAAATTCTTTAGGAATCGAATCTGTGTTATGAGTACTAAGATAATGATTGTGTTTACAAAGTGTCTCAATGGTATCCAGAAATGGTTTCATCTCATCGACCACTATTTTGCCAATAGTCGTGAGTCCATAAACGTCACCTGAGTGATAAATAAGAGAATGGTCTTTAAGAATTCGCATTTGAGGAAGCAGTGCCGGGCGGTTGGTATCCAGTTCCTTTAGGAGATTTTTCATTTCCTGTGGCTCATCTTTTAACATCAGAAGTACGCGTTTCCTTTTATCTGAAGCAAATATAACGTCTACAAGGTGCTTTTTTTTCAAGATTCAACCCCCGGAATAAATGAAATAAACATCCTACCTTTAATGCGAAATTAAATTCAATAAATCGTTAAATTTATATTCATTTTCCTAAACATATAGGCAAACTCATTCATAAGCTTTTATATTTGAACTTAAGCTTCATAGCGTTTTTTGAGATTATTGTATAAATTAATTAGTAAGTATGATCTGCAACAGATCACTTAGAAAATTTATAGAATTTTAGCCCGGATCAGATACTAAATTCTTGCATGAAAATTCTATTTTCTGAAATTGAGATAGATGGTTCATTCCATGGATGGTAATCAATGATAAGGGAAACGGAAGAATTGTCATTGAGAGTGCTTTCAACACGGCAGCCACATTCTTCATCAATAAAAAAGGTTTTCATAACAAGAATTGGAGGTTTAGGTTTTTTCAGGACTTCACCAGGTCCAAGGCAATAATCATTCTTGTGTATTGAATTATTTAGTGGATCAAATATCTGGATTGTAACTTTATGACTTACGGTGTCTGTATTCCTTATTTCATAAAATGGTGTGGGTGCGCCTACAACTAAAAATGGCAATATTACATACATAAGTAGGAATGACAACAAGAGTCCACCTGCGATCTTATATATCGTTTTCACATTTTCACCCAGCTTTCTACAAAACAACCCGGACTTGCAAATGGAGTTTTGAAGAAGGAATTGTCAGGATACAATTTCTTTCATATTATAACTAATAATTATATATAATTACTCTATCTCAATATCATATACATTTAGAAGAGAAATAACTTCAGGAATGGAAAACTTTGTCTTTTTGAGGAAATTGTTATTAGGGTCAATTGAATAATTGCTTGCATTCCTGAAAGAGGCACGACTCAGGTTTGTATTTCTGAAAAGACTGTTTGTAAGATTGGAACCTTCAAAATTTGTATTTTTAAGACTGGTATTTACAAAATCACAATCATATACCTGACAATTGATAAAATCAGTATTTTCCAGGTCCATGTCTGAAAATATACAATATGAAAGGTAACAATTCTCAAATCCAATACTGAATATGAAGTCATTACATTTTGAAAAATCGAGACCTACAATTTTGCAGTTCGTAAATTTTACATCCTGTAACCTGCAATTGTTCATATCAACATTTGACAGTTTACAGTTGTTAAAAACGCAATCGATAAATTTCGTATTCCTGAATGATATTTCTGCAAAATCTATCTCTTTAAATTCTTCTTCTTCGAATTCTTCATCCTGATATTCCATGGTTTATTAGAGGATATGCCAAGCTATAAAGAATCTTCTAAAAAGACAACAAGGAGATTAGCTGGAAAATCAGATTAATGCAAATATCATTAATCCGGTGAGAAATGATGCAATATTGCATGTAAATGATATAGCTAAAGCTCTTTGAATGCCTATCTTCAGAAGAAAATAATAGGTCACAGCTTCAACCAAAAAGACTGATATTTCACCAAACACAACAAGAATAGTGTACGAATCAATGAACTGTGGTAATAAAAACCATAGATATGGAAGTGTTGAAAATGAAGAAAAAATACCTGCAAACAAAAGAAGAGCATTGTTGATATCATCAATTTTGAAGTAAATTCTTACTATCAGAAAAAGAACCGATGTCTCTATTATTATCGTAAGGACAAGTGAAAGCAGGAATCTATATTCGTATAACATTTCACATACAGGTTATTCGCTGGTCAAATTATATTAGCAATCATTCCCAAACAATTTTTTGAAGAAACATAATATAGAGTTTATACCCGATCTGTTTTCTGCCGGTTCGGAGGTCAGCGTTTCATTAATCTCATTACCGCCCTTTAATTCAGTATCATACTCATTCGAACTATTATTACTTTTCACTTTTGTTTTAGACGCATTGATGACTGATCTCATGTCAGGTATTACAGGTTTATCGTAGTTTTCCTCTTTATCGACAGTTGATCCATATGATGATACTTTTCTTTCTTCATAGAGTATCAGTGCCGTATCATTAAACCCTGCCACTGAATAATGTCTTTCTTCTCTGGTCAATGGGTTTGCAATTATCACATAACCCCATTCCACATTAAAATCAAAAGTATAAGGCAATATGTTGGGATCTGCCTCAAAATCAATATTATCCAGTCCCCTGCTATCAAAATAATCTTTTTCAATAGCATAGACCGTAAGCTTATTGGCTTTATAGAATTGCGTAAGGCATTCACTGGAATTAATAATATATGGATTCTCACACTGGATGACCGGACCGGTTATGTACCCCACAAAAACAACATCTGTATAATTATTAATATTTGATATGCTCACACATCTCTCATAAGATTTCATTCCCGGCGGTATGACATCAGCGTTAGCAGGTGTTATCAACATTAATAATAAGATTATAGATATGAAAATAATACTTCTGAATTTCATGTTTTTTCTTTTTCCCCGTAAATATCTACATCCTTAACTTATAATAAGTATTTTGGTTATAATGTTATTTTTTAATTGGTTTTTTAAGTACTGTATTTACAATACTCATTAATTTGTAATAAAAAAGGGGGCAATTGAACCTGTAAATGATGGATATGCAGAAACTACTGAGCACAATGCAAGTGATCGACAACATTGTGAGGAAAATCAAAGAGCAGAAAACTGCTCTTTCTTATTCCAATTAGTCTTTTCTTCTCAAAAAAGTTGCAAGTGAAATAAACACAAAACCCGTAAGAGCAGTGAATCCGGGAATCCCAGATGTTTCATCTTCCTTAACAGGTTCTGATTCTTCTTCAACTATTGATGCAGATGCAGGAACCTGTTCAGTGACTTCACTTATTTCATCTCCCACAACTTCAAAGATTGAGAATCCCGGAGTTTCAGCATAGAAGTAGACGTACTCTCCTTCTTCCCTTTCCTGATATGTTGGCAGGTCATTCCACTGGTCACTGTTATACCTGCTCATGCGGATAGTGGAAATATCGATGTTGTTCTGCTCTATCCACTCTTTGACAACCTTGAAATGTATCTTGACATTGCCGGCACTATCTGATGATATAGTACCCTCACCTCCAACATCAATACTCAATGTCTGGTAAGACTTGCCGGAAGGAGATGGTACATCATCGGGATTGCCTGAAAGTACCTGAACCTTCGCAACCACAAGACCTTTGTCCTCCTTTGCATCGAAGCTGATTCCAATAACAGGAGTTCCACTACCAGAGAAATCATATTTAACTTCGGAACCACCAGTGACGCGCTTGACAGATGAAGCAGACTGCGACACGATCTTTGGATCCTGTCCCTGACTGACCGAAGCACGGGTTCCTGAACTGCCAGAGTCAGTTGAATCTGTGCTGGCAACACTCACATTGATATAACTGGTCACCACGCTGACATTACTACCTGCTGCATTTGTAGCATTCAATGTAACATTGTAGCTGCCTGCTGTGGTATAGCTGTGCGTCGGATTCTGTGAAGTGGAATTACTTCCGTCACCGAAGTCCCAGAGCCAGGATGTCGGTGTGTTGTTGGAGAGATCAATGAAAGTTACTGACAACGGAGCAGTTCCTGAAGTTATAGATGCATTGAAGTTTGCAACGGGAGTAATATATGCAGCAATGCAGGATGTCATTGTTGTAATATTGCTACCGGCAAGATTTGTCGCATTCAGGCTGACGTTGTAGGTTCCTGCTGACATGTAAGTGTGCGTCGGGTTCTGAGCAGTCGAAGTGTTTCCATCACCGAAATTCCATGTCCAGTTTGTTGGCATATAGGTAGACATATCTGTGAAATTCACTGTTAACGGAGCAGCACCTTCAGCAACGTTTGCACTGAAATCAGCGACAGGTGTTGTATACACAGTGATATAAGAGAATTGTGTACTTACATTACTACCGCCGATGTTTGTTGTATTCAAACTAACGTTGTAAATTCCAGCTGATGAATAAATGTGTGTGGGGTTCTGGTCGGTTGAAGTGTTACCATCTCCGAAATTCCACAGCCATTCTGTTGGAGAATTTAATGAAAGATCAGTGAAATTAACAGATATTGGAACCGCACCTTCAGTGGTGTTAGCACTGAAATTCACAACAGGCGTTGCAGCGGTAGCGATGTAAGAGATCTGAGTGCTCACATTGCTGCCTGCAAGATTTGTTGCATTCAAACTGACGTTGTAGGTTCCTGCTGACACGTAAATATGTGTTGGATTCTGGTCGGTTGAAGTATTACCATCTCCGAAATCCCAGGACCAGGATGTAGGACTATTCAATGACATGTCAGTAAAGTTAACAGACAAAGGAGTTGCTCCTTCAGTAACGTTTGCACTGAAATTAGCAACCGGTATAAAAGCAGTAGTAATGTAAGAGAGTTGAGTGCTCACATTGCTGCCGCCCAGATTTGTTGCATTCAGGCTGACATTATAGGCTCCTGCAGATACATAGACATGTGTTGGGTTCTGGTCGGTTGAAGTATTACCATCACCAAAGTCCCATAACCATGAGGTTGAACGATTAGACGACAAATCAGTGAAGTTAACAGTTAGAGGTGCCATACCTGAAGTCACATTAGCCGTGAAATTTGCAGCCGGAACAAAAGATGTGAGATTGAATGTCACATTGTTCTCTGTAGAATTGACAACAGAATCATTGGCATACACTTTGAACACGGCTTCACTGATATCATCAATAGGTATTGTGAACTCATAATTGGTTACATTCAACATGTCTGTGATCTGTCCCCATGTTCCGTTGAAATACCAGAGATCATACACAATGGAATCGTTCTCCTGGTCAGTGGACTCTCCCCAGCTTACATTTATCGTGCTGCCTCTTTCAACGGTGTCGTTTGCAAGTGGGTTTGTGAAATTCCCTGGCATGCTCGGTGCATCATTAATTGAATTGATGTTCACTGTAATAGTAGCTGTGAGCTGTGGAGCGGTTTCGTTTGGCATTCCACCGTATTCCACAAGATAATAGTAAACATCATTCGCATTAGACAGGTCATTCCACATCTTGTTATCAGCTCCAAGGATTTGAGCATAATCCTCTCCACTTCCGTAGTCATTGGGTTCGCCTTCATTCCAGTTGCTGTAGAATCCTGACACGGTAGTACTGTTATTCTGGAAATAGAACAGGGTTCCTTCCCCAGTTACGTTTTCAGGGCCTGTGACCCATCTCCATTCTCCCTCGACTAAAACATCGTTTGCCCCCATCCATGCATTGTCAGGTGCTTTTGATTCGAGAAATGCACTTTCTTCTGCTGTAAGGATCGTTGCAAGATATCCCTGCATACCGGAAAGGCTCCTTTCTTCAGCCGCAACTTTTGCATCGGTCCAGGTAATCGGAGTTTCACCTACATAGATACTTTCGTAATAGTGGTCAGTAGACTCAAGGTAGACGGAATTAGATCCCATTACAAAGGTAATGTTCCTGTCGGATGTGTCAGGATCATCTTCAATGTTCTCATACCTGACATTCCTGAGGGCTTCCTGATAAACTGCGGCATTTGCGCTACCTGAAAGGGACAGGATACCGGTTAGTGAATCAAAACTTCCATTGATTCTGCTAGTGTTAGTGAAACGGAGGAAGTCTTCATTTTCCACATAACCGTCGCCAATGTAGACTCTGGCTGATGTAAATGTTGAGCTGCCGTTAACGACAATTCCCGGGTCGACCATCATATTCTCGTTTTCATTATAAGTGACTGATGTATTGGAAGCATTCACATAAGTTGCTACATAAATTGCTGTGATGTAATCTACCTGTGTGCTGATATTGCTTCCTCCCACATTACTTACGTTCAGACTAACAGTATAGGTACCTTCGGATGTGTAAGTGTAGGTTGGATTCTGGTCTGTTGAAGTGTTACCGTCACCGAAATCCCATAGCCAGGATGTTGGACTGTTAGTGGAAAGATCAGTAAAGCTTAGAGAAAGCGGAATAGCGCCGGATGTAACATTAGAACTGAAGTTAGCAACCGGAGTTACAGCCGTTGTGATGTAAGAAAGTTGTGTACTGACATTACTACCACCAGCATTTGTTACATTCAGGCTGACATCATAATTTCCGGCTGAAGTGTAGGTGTGTGTCGGGTTCTGATCAGTTGAATTTGTTCCATCACCGAAATCCCAGAACCACGATATAGGACCGTTTGTTGATAGGTCGGTAAATCCTACTGTGAGCGGAACTTCTCCGGAAGTTATATTCGCACTGAAGTCAGCTACCGGGACTTCATAAGCGGTAATGTATTCAGTTCTGACTGTGTTGTCATATCCCGCCGAATTGTATGACTGCAATGAGACCTGATAGGTTCCTACCTGAGTATACGTATGAACAGGGTTCCGTTCAATGGAACTGGCAGTGGTTAAGCTCCATACATCATTAGCACGGCCACTCCAGGTATACCCACCCATGACTAAAATATTACCGTTGGGTAAAGCAGCACTACTCTGACCGGTTCGTACAGACCAACCTGAGCTGGAATTGACTTCAGTCCATGTGGACCCTCCATCAGCTGATCTCCAGACATCATTCATAAATGATTCGTCCTGATCACCACCAAATAGCAACATACTACTATCAGGAAGAACAGCAGTTTCATGTTCTTTTCTCACTAACCATCCAGCACTGGAATTAAGTTCAACCCATGTGGCACCACTATCATTAGATTTCCAGACATCGTTTGTAAATCCACTGTCACGACCTCCGGTAAGTATAATGCTGTCATCAGGAAGTACAACACTACTGTGACTGAATCTTGCAGACCAGCCGGAACTGGAATTGACTTCAGTCCATGTGGCACCAGAATCTGTTGATACCCATGTATCATTAAAGCGGCTACTTCCCGTACCACCCATGAGTACAATACTACCATCAGAAAGTGCAACACAACTGTGATGGTATCTTGAAGGCCAGCCGGAACTGGAATTGACTTCGGTCCACGTAGTACCAGAATCTGTTGATACCCATGTATCATTTTTATAGCTGCCATCATGACCACCCATTAAAACGATAGTATTGTCAGGAAGAACAACACTGCTGTGAGAATATCTTGCAGACCAGCCGGAACTGGAATTGACTTCAGTCCATGTGGCACCATTATCAGTAGATATCCAGGTATCATTTCGAATGTCACTTACGTCATTACCACCCATGAGCACAATACTACCGTCAGAAAGAACAACGCTACTGTGTCCATTCCTTCCTGACCAGCCGGAACTGGAATTAACTTCAATCCATGTATCTTCAGTCAGGTTCTCATCACCGAAGTACCATGTCCATCCAACAGGACTATTGGTTGAAAGGTCTGTGAAGGATACAGGAAGTGAAATTACACCAGATGTTACGTTGGATGTAAAATCAGCAACTGGAGCTACGGCAGGTGTCTGGAAATACGGAAGAGTATACCCATCGTCTATTTTCCATATGAAATTTAAGTTCACTTCCGTTGTGATTACATCATTGCTTGAATTCCAATTAAGACCTGAAGCTCCTGAAACGAAGGCAAAACTGAGGAAATTGATATAGGAAGTAGAAGTACCCTCGCCAGCAGCCGGAGTGCCGGAATAATAACTGGTGGTTACACTTCCTCCATCATTATACCCAACAAGACCACCTGTGGATGAGCCTGTGGCATTGCCAGTGGCAAAGCTGTTGCTAACAGTGCCGTCGCTTAGCCCTACTAGCCCGCCAGCAAAATTAGAAGCTGTAACTGCATTACCTGTGGCATAACAGTTGCTAACAGTGCCACTGTTTTTCCCCACAAGACCGCCAACATAAAAATTAGAAGCAGTAGCATTACCAGTGGCATAACAGTTACTCACATTACCAGAAACAATTCTCCCGACAAGGCCGCCTACATAATAACCATTACCAATGGCATTACCAGTGGCATAACAGTTGCTAATATTGCCACCATCATAAAAGCCAACCAGAACACCAACATGATACCCTGTTGAAAATACACCATCTGAACTTGCCTCTACTCCAAGGTCATGGATATTAGCACTGCTTGTCTGGCCAAAGAATCCGGCAAGGCCACCAGTATTATAAACAGTCAGGTTGCTCACTGCATATCCGTTTCCGTCAAAGTCACCTGTGAACTGAGTGCTAAGATTGCCAATCGGAGTGTGATTGCCCACAAGTGTAATGTCCTGTGTCAGTTTGAAGTAACTGCCCCAATCAGCAGAAGTTGTTGCCAGTGTATCAATGTCACTGTCAGTTGAAAGCAGATACGGATCTCCACTCGTACCACTGCCTCCCGAGTAAGTTGCTGCTGAAACTGTACCTGTGGTTATTAATAATGCACACATTAATAATGCCAGTAAAGTATACCCTCTTTGCGAAAACATCAAATTCACATCCCATTATTATATAAATAATTTCTCCAACTATCAAAATATAATCGATAGCATATAATATGCATTTTGGATATATATAATTTTAGAACTATAGATGTAGACTATTATGAGCAGATGGACTGAAAAACACAAAATATAGTTATAATTTTAAAAAAAGTAAAAAGAAAAGAGAGCTTAAAGCCCTCTTTCAACCTTAGCTTATTTTCTTCTCATCAGAACCGCAAGTGAAACAAACACAAAACCCGTAAGAGCAGTGAATCCGGGAATCCCAGATGTTTCATCTTCCTTAACAGGTTCTGATTCTTCTTCAACTATTGATGCAGATGCAGGAACCTGTTCAGTGACTTCACTTATTTCATCTCCCACAACTTCAAATATTGAGAAACCCGGAGTTTCAGCGTATAAATAGATATACTCACCATCTTCACTTTCCTGATAGGTTGGAAGGTCATTCCACTGATCATCATGATACCTTGTCATGCGGATAGTGGAAATATCGATGTTGTTCTGCTCTATCCACTCTTTGCTTACCTTAAAGCGAATACGAATGTTGTCTGCGTTATCTGAAGAAACAGTACCTTCACTCCCAATATTAATGCTCAGCATCTGATAAGCCTCGCTATTGTGATGAGAAATTCCATCAGGAGCTTCTGAAAGAACCTCAACTTTGGCTACAACAAGACCTTCATCACCCTTTGCATCAAAACTTACACCAAGAACAGGAGTATCACTGCCTGAGAAGTCATATTCAATTTCTGAACCTGAAATTATACGTTTGACAGATGTAACAGTGCTTGTTACTATTGAAGAATCCTGTCCGGGACTGACTGAAGTACGGGAGCTTGATGAACTGCTACTGGAAGAGCTGCTGGATGAACCACTTCCTGGTGAATAGTAATCATCGCCACCTGATGTACTGCCATTTATGAACAGAGCATAATGTCCTGAATAGGTAAGATTTGCTGACACTGTATTATTACCTGTGTCCAGGGTAGCATTTGCTACTTCCACCCATTCCCAGAAAGACTCAGCCAGCCCAAGTAGTGTTATTTCGTCCTCAGTGGATGAATTCATGCCTGTGTCATTATAAGAGAACTCTGAGTTTATGGTTCCGTATGCAAATATCTTGTAATTCATTGTGATATTGTCTTTGCCGTCAGGTTTGATATTAAAAGTACTCAGTTGATCTATTCTTACCCATGAATCGTTAGAAGTGAAACTCAGTTCTACGAGCCCTTCATCAAAAATCAGAGAATCCACTGAACCGTTTGGAGATGAGTATATTGAAAGATCATCAGCACCATTATCATACAACTGATTATTTGTGAGCGTACAATTAACAGAGGAACCAAGATTAAATCCTGTGAAAGTATTGTCAAAGACAATGTTATCACTCAAAGTAGTGTCGTTTGCATGGTACACATTGATACCATACTCATTATTGTTGCAGACTGTATTGTTTGACAGTGTATTGTAAGCTGAATAACGAACGTCTATACCGCTTTTAGTATTATTACTTGCATTATTGCCTGTTAACACATTATTATTTCCAGTCAAATAAATACCGTAGTTAGAATTGTTGATGACACTGTTGTTTGTCAGCACGCAGTTATATGAGGCAACTGTGGCAATACCAGCACAACTATTATCATTGGCAATATTACTTGTCAGTACACTGTTGTTGGAATGACTAATATAAAAACCATCTAAACTGTTTTTGCTGAAATTATTGCCGGTCAGGGTATTGTAGTCTGAATAAGCAATATTAATGCAAAAACCATTACCATTTGCGATATTGTTAGTAAGATTATTGTTATTACTTGCAGACTCCAGATAAATACCATCTCCACCCGCATTATCACTAATAGTATTATCTGTCAGTGAATTGTTACTTGATGAAGACAGATGAATTCCATATATAGAATTACCACTTACAGTGTTATCTGTGAGAGTATTGTAGTTGTTTGAAGAATCCAGTTTAATTCCAATTTTAGAATTACTAATTGCTGTGTTGTTTGTCAGTAAATTGTTATTGGAAGATGAAAGGTGGATTCCATAATCATTTCCTGTCAATGTGTTATTTGCAATGGTACAATTATCTGCAGAGTTCAGGTAAATACCAGTCTTACTTGAAGATGATGCACCTGTAATGTTTAAACCACTTATTGTTACATTGTCAGAAGTCACATAAAAGACATGATCACTGCTTGAACTTGCCTGAATAGTTGTGCTTGCAGAACCATTCCGGGAACGTATTATTATGTTATTTACAGCAATATCTACATTTTCAATGTATGTTCCATCAGTTACGGTGATAATATCACCACTGCTGGCATTTGCAAGTGCGGCTGTGATGGTTTTGTTTCCATAACTGGAACCTACCATAATCTCTGTAAATGTTGGAGTCCATTGAGCATAGAAGTTCACATTTCCATTTATGTAGAATGTAGAACTCGGAGAATAAGAGTTTCCACTGCCATCTGCTGCTGTGTTCCATCCTGCAAATGTGTAGTCTGTTCGCTCAAGAGTACCTTGTGACGCTACGGTGACCAAAGTTCCACTAGAATACATATTTGAAGTCGGTGCTGATCCGCTTGTGGCTCCATTTGAGTGGTAGGATACAGAATAAGATGCACCTGCCAGTGCATTCATAGGTGTAAACACTACCATTATTATTATGCTTACTAGAAAAGCAAAAACAATATTCTTATAAAATTTATTTCTGTATATCATAATCCCTCAGTTGCTGATTATTTAATATAAATCAAAATATACATTGTATTTAATTTTAATGTTACTTTTATTATATATATATTACTAATTGCCCAATATTTTACGGTGTTAACTGTGTAAAAACAATTGTTAAAGACGACTTTGTAATCGAGTTACGAAAATCAAAACAAAAAAGTAAAAGGAAGAGAGCTTATAGCTCCCCTTTAGCATTATTTTCTTCTCAAAATAACAGAAAGTAAAACAAACACAACACCTGCAATTGCAGTAAATCCGGGAATGCCAGATGTTTCCTCTTCCTCAACAGGTTCTGATTCTTCTTCAACTATTGATGCAGATGCAGTATCCTGCTCAGATGTTTCACCAATCTCATCTCCGACAACATTGAAAACAGAGAATCCCGGTGTTTCAGCATAGAAATAGTAGTATTCATCATCTTCACTTTCCCGAGATGTTGGAAGGTCGTTCCACTGTTCACCATGATACCTTGTCATGCGGATTGTAGAAATATCGATGTCGTTCTCTTCTATCCACTGTTTACTTACCTTGAAATGAATCATGACATTCTCAGCACTATCTGAAGAGATAGTTCCTTCACTTCCAACATCAATGCTCATCATTTGGTAAGAATGACCGGAAGAAGCTGGAACTCCTTCAGGAGTACTGGAAAGTACCTGCACTTTGGAAACTACCAGACCTTTGTCATCCTTTGCATCAAAACTTACACCCAGAACAGGTGTGCCGCTATCAGAGAAGTCATAATTAACTTCTGAACCTCCTGTGACACGCTTTACAGAAGATGCAGAGTTTGAAACTATTGCAGGGTTCTGACCCTGGCTGACCGACGCACGAACCCCATCATCATCTGAACCACTGTTGGAACTTGGAACACTCTTGAAGAGTCCGTAGGTACTTGTGTAATCCGCTATTGACGCTATGTCTACACTAACACCGGAATCAAGATTTACAGATACAAAATTACCAGATGTATTAAGTGTTGCATTTGGAACAGCAACCCACTCATTTCCATTCAGTTTGTACAGAGTTACTGATGACTCAATAGAACTGCTCATACCTGAATCGTCATAGAAGATAGTCATATTCATATCTTCAAGGAGACCAATATCCAGGTAGCCATTTACATTTGATTTACCAGAAGGACCGGTAGAGATTGTTTCGTTGCTTCTTATTGCAGTTTCATAAATCGGTACAAATGAAAGTTCCATGGAACCTGTATCTATCTCCAGATTATCAATTGTACAATTTGTAGATGATCTGGAATAGAATTCATAGTCATCATTTCCTATTGCAGTGTTACCTGTAAGGGTGATATTCTCTGAGTTATAGAGGGAGAATCCACAGGAATAAGCTGAGCCCAACTCACCATTTGGAGATACTGCATTGGAATTAGATGCCATCAGAACCCCGTTACTGCCTTCATTATAATTGGCGGTATTGCCATTCAGAATGTTGTAAGCAGAGTAACCAATAAAGATACCTGTGGCTGGTCCACCTGAAATATCCATCGGTTCTACAATAGAACCAACAGACATTGAAGCTGGTTCAATATAAGTATAGGTGTTGTAACTGGCAACATTGTCTGTCAGAGTATTATTGTTTGATGAACTCAGATAAATTCCGTATCGGCCGTTATAGTTTGCATCATTGGATGTAAGTGTATTGTTGTCTGATGAACCAAAATACATTCCATATCGGGTATTGTTCATTGCAGTATTATCTGTCAGCGTATTGTGGTCGCTTGAGGATGACAGACGAATTCCATAGTAATTATTGTAAATATCGTTGTCATCCAATGCGTTGTGGCTTGAAGAAGACAAATAGATACCATAGTAACTATTGTTATTAGCAATGTTGCTACTCAGTGTATTATTTTCTGAATGATCAAGAACAATACCGAAGCTATTGTTATTAACAACATTATTTCTTACGATGCTGTCATTTGAATAACCAAGGTAAATACCGGCCATTTCAAAGTTAGTTACGCCGGTTACATTGAAACCTTCTATTGTCACATTGTTTGCTGTTACATTAAGTGCGTGTTCTGATGAATCACTTGCATTTACATTAGTAGTTGCTGAACCGTTCTCTGAACGAAGTGTAACACTCTTGTTAACGTCTACATTCTCATTGTAAGCTCCATCAGTTACAATGATTGTATTTCCAGAGTTTGCAGCATTCACTGCAGCCTGAATCGTTGTAAAGTCACAGTCAGAACCGCTTCCAACATAGATGGTTGGTGTGTCTGCCACGGTGATTGTCATTACCTGAGAGTCTATTGAACCATAACCGTCACTTACGTTAAATTTAACATAGTAGGTTCCTGCATCACTGAAACCAATGTCCCATGAACCTTCGCCGGTACTTGTGTTAAAGTCATCGAAAAGGGAACTCTGGTTGCAGCCAAATGTTGCTGTGTCACCGTCTGCATCTGTGAAGTTGATATCAAAGTTGATAGTTTCTCCTTCACTGGTTGAGATGTTTGTTGCATTGAGAATACTGATATTGTTGTTTGGAACTTGGATATTGTCACTGACCCCACCTGAAAGTCTGGAATATGTGGCATTATATGCATAGACTGTTATGTTGGACCAGCCGTGGGCAGAGAGTCCTGTATGATTGAAACTGCTTGTTGTTCCATTCAGCCAGCTTTCCTCATAACTCACATTATAGGAATCAGTCACAATTCCAGTGCCTGCATTCCAGCTATGGTTCACCCAGAAATTACCTGTTGTGTTTGTGAAACTTTCCGGAGATAGCATGGATTGAACTGTAAATGCCTTTGCTGTTGAGGTCTGCCCGTCAGGGTTGATGACATATAGTGACCAATCACCTGCAATAGCTTGTGTCAGATCAAATGTGGTGTTGATGGTGGTATAGGTACGGCTGTCAATTGTTCCGCTGAGTGGTGTTTGACCAGTCATTGTCAGGTTCACAAATACTGTATCTGTGATGTTAAAGCTACAGCCTGTTAAATTTATCCAGAATGATGTACTGCTGTCTGTGTTGTTTACTCCACTGCTTGTGGATATTGTTTCAACGTATGGAGCAAGAGGAGCAGGAGTGTCCTGGTACTGGAAGTATGGAAGAGTATATCCGCTTATTATTTTCCATGCATAGCCAGAATCATCGGCTGTTGTGATGTTATTACCATTTTCATTCCAGTAAAGACCGGAGCTTCCTGAAATGAATGTGTAATTGGTGAAATTGACAAAGGATGAAGATGTACCAGAGCTATCAGACGGACTGCTGGAATACCAGTTATTGGTCGATGTACCCAGGTTAGAACCTATAAGACCGCAAATGTTAGAACCACTGCCACTTGCAGTACCGGTGGCAAAACTGTTAGTGATAAGTCCGCCATTAAACCCGACAATACAGCCGATGTTGCTATTTCCTGTGACATTACCGGTAGTATAACAGTTGACCACATTGCCGCTTAAGCCATTATTCCTTCCGACAAGACCACCAATATTATCACTACTGCCAATTACATCAACTGCAGTGTAACTATTACTAATCGGACCATCGCCATAACCTGCCAGACCACCAACATAAGAAGCACCACCAACATTACCGATGGCATAACAGTTGTTTACAATACCCACAGTTACTCCGACAAGAGCTCCAACATTGTTTCCTGTTGAAACAACACCTTCTGAGCTTGTCTCAATTCCAAGATCATGGATGTTAGAAGTGGAACCTGCATATCCAAAGAATCCAACACGATCAGTGGTCTGATAAACGGTCAGGTTCATTATTGCATATCCGCTTCCATTAAAGTTACCTGTGAACTGGGTACTTAAATTACCAATCGGAGTATGATTACCCACAAGTACGATATCCTGCGTTAGTGTGAAGTTCATGCCCCAATTTTCAGGAGTAGATGAAAGTTCGTCAATGTCACTGTTAGTTGAGAGTATGTAAGGGTCTTCGACTGTACCGCTGCCGCCAGAGTAAGGAGGAACGTACTGATACTGGAA
This sequence comes from uncultured Methanolobus sp., assembly GCF_963665675.1. NCBI lineage: Archaea > Methanobacteriati > Methanobacteriota > Methanomicrobia > Methanosarcinales > Methanosarcinaceae > Methanolobus > uncultured Methanolobus sp. The sequence goes on from NZ_OY762426.1 coordinate 3,106,674, forward strand.
ATACGGAAGGCTGGAACCATCATCTATTATCCATATAAAACTGGAATTGTATTCTGTTGTGATTACATCCCCACTTCCATTCCAGTTAAGACCGGATACTCCTGAAACAAAGGTAAAACTGGTGAAGTTGTCATAGGAAGAAGAAATACCACCATTTGTATCAGTCGGACTACCGGAATAATAACAATTGCTTACATTGCCTTCGAGATCTTTTCCGACCAGGCCACCAAGATCAGTGCCAGAACCAGAGACATTACCAGTGGCAAAGCTATTGCTCATAGTGCCGCCGTTATTACACCCAACCAGACCGCCGGCCCAATCATAACATGTGACATTGCCAGTAGCATAACTGTTGTTTACACTGCCGCCATTATTATACCCAACAAGACCACCGTCACTAGATCCACCGGTGACATTGCCAGTAGCATAACTGCTATTTACAGCACCATAATTCATTCCGACAAGACCACCAGCATCAGAAGCCTCACCATTTCCTAAAATCACATCGCCAGTAGCATAACTGCTACTTACAGTACCGTAATTGCGACCGACCAGAACACCAGCATTATTGTTTGAATAAACACCATCTGAGCTTGCCTCCACTCCAAGATCATGGATGTTAGCACCGGAACCAGCACATCCAAAGAATCCGGCATAATTAGTGGTTTCATAAACAGTCAGGTTGCTCACTGCATATCCGTTTCCGTCAAAATTACCTGTGAACTGAGTGCTAAGATTGCCAATTGGGGTGTGGTTGCCTACAAGTGTGATATTCTGCGTCAACTGGAAGTAACTGCCCCAGTCGGCAGAAGTTGTTGACAGTGTGTCAATATCGCTGTCATTTGAAAGCAGATACGGACTTTCACTCGTACCACTTCCGCCTGAGTATGTTGCTGCTGAAACTATACCTGTGCATGATAATAACATGCAAACGAATAAAGCTGAAATAATAATTTGATGTGTCTTCATCCCTATGCCACCTCTATGATTAAAATTAATAGATAATATATAAAATATAAATTGCAATCAATATTTGTGTTGATATATTATAAAAGTATTCCGTAGAGTCACGATTATAATGCCGTTAATATTTATGAAAAAGACAATCTGTAAAGTAGTCAAGCGATATATTGGTTTAAAATAGAAAAAAATTAAAGAGCAGAAAAACTGCTCTTTCTTATTCAAATTTCTGTCTTCTGCTTACAAGGAAAGCAAGTGAAACAAACACGATTCCTGCAAGAGCAGTGAATCCTGGAGTGCTAGAAGTTTCTTCTTCCTCAACCGGTTCCTCGACTTCTTCAGTAATTGATGATGATGCAGGAACCTGCTCAGAGCTTGCAGTTATCTCATCTCCCACAACCTCAAATATTGAGAATCCCGGTGTTTCAGCATAGAAGTAAATGTATCCCTCTTCTTCCCTTTCCTGATAGGTTGGAAGATCATTCCACTGATCATCATGATACCTACTCATACGGATGGTGGAAACATCAATGTTATTCTCTTCTATCCACTGCTTGCTTACCTTGAATTGTATCTGAATGTTGTCGGCAGTATCTGAAGAAATAGTACCTTCACTTCCAACGTCAATACTCATCACCTTGTATGAATTACCTGATGAAGATGGAACTCCTTCAGGTGATTCTGAAAGTAGCTGAACCTTGGCAACTACAAGACCTTCATCATTCTTTGCTTCAAAGCTTACTTCCGTAACTGGAGTAACACTGTCAGAGAAGTCGTAGTTAATTCCTGAACCTGAAATTATACGTTTTACAGATGTAACAGTGCTTGTTACTATTGAAGAATCCTGTCCGGGACTAACTGATGCACGGGAGCTTGATGAGGAACTGCTGCTGGTAGTGGTAGTACTGCCAGATGAACCATCACCTGATGATTCATCGCCACCGGATGAAGAACCATCACTTATAACCAAAGCATAGTGACCGGATATTGTCAGAGTTGCTGAGACTGAATTGTTGTCCGTGTCAAGACTTGATCCTGTTACTTCAACCCATTCACTACCCGATGTGGGCAGTACGTATAAATCTATATCTGCCTCAGTAGATGAATTCATATCAGTGTCATTATAAGAGAACTCTGCAGCCATGTTGTTTGGTGATGCTATCCAATAGTCTCCATTGACTCCGGTTTTCCCTGTAGGCCTTGGGTACTCCAACTCAGAACTCCAACTCACCAAGGTACTCGAATCGTTTGACATGAATGTTAATTCTGCCAATCTATCATTGACAAGTAGCGAAACAACTGAATTATTTGGAGCTGACATCATCCTTATATCGGTAGATGAATTATTTACAAAATCATTTGCCAGAGTACAATTGACAGAGTTCTGAATGTTAAATCCATTTATATTGTCAAGAAGAGTATTGTTTGCCAGTTCATTGTAATCCGAATAGAAAAATAGCAAACCATTACTATTGTCACTGATATTATTGTTTGTCAGAGTATTATAATCAGAATATGTCGCATAAATTCCATATTGATTATTGTTGTTCAGAGTATTGTTGTTTAGAGTATTATAATTAGACGATTCAAGCCAAATACCACGATAAGTATTATTGTTTACTGTATTGTTATTCAGGGTACAGTTATTGCTTGAATACACATAGATACCGTACTCAGTATTATTGCTGGCAGTGTTACTAATCAGGGTACTGTTGCTTGATGCGGATAATAAAACACCGAAAGTGCTGTTAATAATATTATTACCTGTCAGGGAATTGTTACTTGAGGATGACAGCCTAATGGCATAATCATCACAATTGACAGTATTGCCTGTTAGTATGTTGGAGTTGGAAGATGAATGAAGGTAAATACCGGCAGAGCTGCACCCATCAATTATAGTATTATTTATCAGAGTGTTATAGGTATTAGAATATGAACTGTAAAAACCATACGCAGAACTGTTGTAAAGAGTGTTGTCTGCAAAAAGATTGTGACTACTACTGTCCATATAAATACTACAATCTGTACTATTAGTGATAGTGTTGTTCATCAAAGTATTATTGTTAGCTGAGGAAGATAGGTAAAGTCCCCGAGCATTTCTATTTGCAGTATTGTATGAGACTGTATTATAACTGCTTGTAGATGTAAGATAAATACCTTTCTCATTATTATCAACAGTGTTGTATGAAAGAACATTGTTATCTGAGTAAAGAAGGTAAATACCTTCATCAGGATTTTCACTGACAGTATTATATGAAAGAGTATTGTTGTTTGATTGCCAGGTGTAAATTGCACCGGCATTCGAACTATTAGTGACAGTATTGTTTGTCAGTGTATTATTGTCCGAGTAGTGAAGGTAAATACCATAATAATTTCCAGTTGCTGTGTTGTTTGCAATAGTACAACCCTCTACAGTAGACAGGCGAATACCCGCATAACTTGAAGATGATGCACCTGTGATATTAAAACCATTTATTGTAACATTATTGGCAGTCACATAAAATACATGATCTGTATCATAACTTGCCTGCATCACTGTACTTGCTGCTCCATTTTGAGAGCGGATTGTAACCTCTTTTGTAACCTCTACATTCTCGGTGTAAGTTCCATCGGTTACGATGATAGTATCACCGTTACTTACAGCACTCACAGCCGCCTGAATTGTTGTATAGTCGCATCCGGAGCTTCCAACATAAATGGTGGCAGGATTCTGGAAATATGGAAGACTGGAACCATCGTTTATTCTCCAGATGAAATCGGAATTGTATACTGTTGTGATTACATCCTGTGTACCGCCGACATTCCAGTTAAGACCTGAAGCTCCTGAAACGAAGGAGAAACTGGTAAAGTTGTCATAGGAACTGGAATTACCTATACTGTTATCCGGACTTCCGGAATAATAGCAGTTGTCCCAATTTGCAGTATTATACCCGATAAGACCGCCTATATCTGAGCCAGAAGCAGTAGTGCTAGCTGTTCCAGTAGCGAAACTGTTGGTCACATTGCCTGTCATCTCGTAACCGTTATACCCGATAAGACTACCGACCATATTATTACCTGAAACATTACCGGTGGCATAACAGTTGCTAGTATTTCCGACATTTCTCCCTAAAAGGCCACCGACAGCAATACCAGTACCTGAACAGGAGACATCACCGGTTGCATAACAATTGTTAACAGAGCCTCCGTCATTCTCTCCGAAAAGGCCCCCAGCATAGGCATAACCACCACTACTACTACTAGTAACAGTGACAGTGGCATAACAACTGTCTGCATTACCCTCGCATAGATCACCAGCAAGACCGCCGACATAATCAGCATCACTGGTGACAGTACCTGTAGCAAAACAATCACTAATATTACTAACACCATTTATATCGCCGATAAGACCGCCGACATAAGAACCAGTGCCTCCGGTAACAGTGCCACTGAAAGAACAGTTGCTAACAGTACCACCAGTATTAAGTTCACCGACAAGACCTGCGACATAATTACCTGTTGAAACAACACCATCTGAGCTTGTTTCTATTCCAAGGTCGTGGATATTAGCACCTGGATAGGTACGACCAAAGAATCCGGCATAGTCTGTGGTCTGATAAACGGTCAGGTTAGTTATTGAATATCCACTTCCATCAAAATCACCTGTGAACCTGATGGTTAAATTACCAATTGGAGTGTGGTTGCCCACAAGTGTGATGTCATTTGTTAGTGTGAAGTTCTTTCCCCAGTCAGTAGATGTTGCTGAAAGTTCGTCAATATCACTATCTGACGAAAGCTGATATGGATCAGCAATCGTACCGCTACCGCCGGAATAAGGTAATAAGGTCCATTGAGCATAGAGAGTCACATCAGCAAGTGTAGAATACGTGGAACCTGCAGAATAAGCAGTCCCGCTGCCACCTGATGCGGTGTTCCATCCTGCAAATGAGTAGCCAGTTCGCACAAGAGTGCCCAGGTCACTTATAGTGACTCCTCCACTTGTGAAAGATTGTGTAGATGGTGCTGATCCGCCTGTATTACCATTGCCATTGTAGTGGACATAATAGGTGGGGTCACCAACCGCAAGAGCATTCATAGGCGCTAATATTACCATCATGGTCATGCTTATAATAAAAGCAAAAATAATATCCCTGTAAATTTTATTTCTGTGTATCATAATCCCTCGTTGTCTTGTTTTAAATATAAATTGAAATATACATTGATTTTAATTTATATGGAGGGATAATATATAAAAATTGCCAACTGCCTAAATAGTTACAGCGTGAACTGTTTGAAAATAATAAATAATACTATGACCAATATTGCAAAAACAAAAAACGGATATAAAAATAAAAAGAAAATGAGGACTTTTAAAGCCCTCTTTCAACCTTATTTCCTTCTCACAAGAACTGCAAGTGAAACAAAGACAATTCCTGCAAGAGCTGTGAATCCTGGAGTATCCGGTGTTTCTTCTTCCTCTACTGGTTCCTCCACTTTTTCAGTAACTGATTCTGATGCAGAATCCTGCTCAGATGTTTCACCAATCTCATCTCCGACAACATTGAAAACAGAGAATCCTGGTGTTTCAGCATAGAAATAGTAGTATTCACCATCTTCACTTTCCTGAGATGTTGGAAGATTGTTCCACTGGTCACCATGATACCTTGTCATGCGGATTGTAGAAAGATCGATGTTGTTCTCTTCTATCCACTGCTTGTTAACCTTGAAATGAATCATGACATTCTCAGCACTATCTGAGGAAATAGTTCCCTCACTTCCAACGTCAATGCTTAGCATCTGGTAAGACTTGCCGGATGGAGAAGGTACACCGTCAGGGTTACTTGAAAGTACCTGAACCTTAGCAACTACAAGACCCTTGTCATCCTTTGCATCAAAGCTTACGCCCAGAACAGGCGTACCACTATCTGAGAAGTCATATTCAACTTCAGAGCCACCGGTTACACGCTTTACAGAAAATGCAGACTGTGATACGATCTTTGGATCCTGACCCTGACTTACAGATGCACGGACTCCTGAGTCGTCATTGGAACTTTCTTCTGTTGAAGGTGCAGCACTCACATTGATGTAATACAACCGGGTGCTGACATTGCTGCCTGCTGCGTTTGTGACGTTCATTGTAATATTGTAGCTTCCTGCAGCGGTATAGCTGTGTGTTGGATTCTGGGAAGTAGAATTGCTTCCGTCACCAAAATTCCATAGCCAGGATGTTGGGGTATTGTTGGAAAGGTCAGTGAAGCTTACACTCAATGGAGCAGTACCTGAAGTGACAGATGCCGTAAAGTTAGCTACCGGTGTGATATAAACACTGATGTAAGCCGTCTTAGTTGTAATGTCACTGCCAGCAATGTTTGTTGCATTCAGACTGACATTGTAAGTTCCTGCCGATGAATAGGTGTATGTCGGATTTTGGGAAGTTGAATTGTTACCGTCACCGAAATCCCATTTCCATGAATCAGGGGAATTCAAAGAATGATCGGTAAAGTTAACAGTTAATGGAACTGCACCTTCAGTTACATTTGCACTGAAGTTGGAAACAGGAACAATGTAAGCAGTGATGTAAGACAATTCAGTGCTGACATTGCTGCCGCCAACATTTGTTGCATTCAGACTGACATTATAGGTGCCAGCTGATGCATAGGTATGCGTTGCATTCTGATCTGTTGAATTAGTCCCGTCTCCGAAATCCCAATACCATGACGTCGGTGAATTCAACGACCGGTCGGTGAAGTTAACCGAAAGTGGAATTTCACCTGATGTTACATTGGCGCTGAAATTAGCAACAGGAGTTACAGCAGTGGTAATGTAAGAAAGTTGAGTACTGACATTACTGCCACCAACATTTGTTGCATTCAGACTGACATTGTAGGTGCCTGCTGATGTATAGATGTGTGTAGGGCTCTGGTCAGTTGAATTTGCTCCATCCCCAAAATTCCAGAACCACGAAGTTGGACTGTTGGTCGAAAGATCAGTGAAATTAACACTCAGTGGAACAGCGCCGGATGTAACATTGGCACTGAAATTGGCAACTGGAGTAACAGCAACGGTAATGTAAGACAATTGAGTGCTGATGTTGCTGCCGCCAATGTTTGTTGCATTCAGACTTACATTGTAGGTGCCTGCTGAAGTGTAGGTGTGTATTGGATTCTGGACAGTTGAATTACTGTCATCACCAAAATCCCAGAACCATGAGGTCGGACTGTTGGTCGAAAGATCAGTGAAATTCACAGACAGAGGAACGGTTCCGGATGTTACATTGGCGCTGAAATTAGCAACAGGAGTTACAGCAGTGGTAATGTAAGAAAGTTGAGTACTGGCATTACTGCCACCAACATTAGTTGCATTCAGACTGACATTGTAGGTGCCTGCTGATGTATAGATGTGTGTAGGGCTCTGGTCGGTTGAATTTGTTCCATCACCAAAGTCCCAGAACCACGAAGTTGGACTGTTGGTCGACAGATCAGTGAAATTAACACTCAGTGGAACAGCGCCGGATGTAACATTGGCACTGAAATTGGCAACTGGAATAACAGCAACGGTAATGTAAGACAATTGAGTGCTGATGTTGCTGCCGCCAATGTTTGTTGCATTCAGACTGACATTGTAGGTGCCTGCTGAAGTGTAGGTGTGTATTGGATTCTGGACAGTTGAATTACTGTCATCACCAAAATCCCAGAACCATGAGGTCGGACTGTTGGTCGACAGATCAGTGAAATTCACAGACAGAGGAACGGTTCCGGATGTTACATTGGCACTGAAGTTGGAAACAGGAATTGCAGCAGTGGTAATATAAGACAACTGAGTACTGACATTACTGCCACCTACATTAGTTGCATTCAGGCTGACATTGTAGGTGCCTGCTGATGTATAGATGTGTGTAGGGCTCTGGTCAGTTGAATTTGTTCCATCCCCAAAGTCCCAGAACCACGAAGTTGGAGAATTCAGTGACAGGTCAGTAAAGTTAACAGACAATGGAGTTGCACCGGAAGTGACGTTAGCACTGAAATTAGCAACTGGATTTACAGCAGCGGTAATGTAATCTGTCTGAGTACTGATGTTGTTACCACCTATATTGCTCGCATTCAGGCTGACTGTATAAGTGCCTGCTGAGGCATAGGTATGTATTGGATTCTGCAAGCTTGAATTGCTGCCATCACCGAAATCCCAATACCATGAAGTTGGAGTATTAGTAGACAAATCAGTGAAATTCACAGACAACGGAATTGCTCCAGATGTTATATTAGCACTGAAATTAGCAACAGGAACAGCGTAAGCTGTGATGTAAGAAAGCTGAGTGCTGACATTGCTACCGCCCACATTTGTAGCATTTAAACTTACGTTGTAGGTTCCTGCTGATGCATAGGTATGTGTTGGGTTCTGGGAAGTGGAATTGCTGCCGTCACCGAAATCCCAGAACCACGATGTAGGAGAGTTCAGGGAATTATCAGTGAAAATTACAGACAATGGAGCACCACCGGAAGTAACATTAGCGCTAAAATTGGAAACCGGAACTACAGCGGCTGTAATATAATCAATCTGTATGCTGATGTTACTGCCAGCTGCATTTGTGGCATTTAGACTTACATTGTAGGTGCCTGCTGACGTATAGGAATGTATTGGGTTCTGGTCAGTAGAATTTGTTCCGTCACCGAAATTCCATAACCAGGATGTTGGACTGTTGGTGGAAGTGTCAGTAAAATTCACTGAAAGCGGAACTTCGCCTGATGTGACATTAGAGCTGAAATTTGCTACCGGTGCAGGTTCTGTTACCGTGATATAGGATTCTTTAGATGTAACATTGTATCCTGCTGAATTGTATACCTGCAACGTCACTTTGTATGTATCTGGGTCATTGTATGTATGTGTCGGATTTTGCTCAGTGGAACCGGCAGTTGTTAAGCGCCATGTATCATTACAATTACCACTGTCGCTCCTGCCACCTATCATTGCAATACCGCCGTCGGGAAGAACGACACTGCTGAGGTAACCTCTTGCGTCCCACCCTGAACTTGCATTAACAAGAGTCCATGTAGTCCCGTTATCAGTTGACCTCCAAGTGTCGTTATAATAAACACTTCCATCATCTCCTCCTATTAGCACAATACTGCTGTCAGGAAGAACAACACTATTATGTCTATATCTTGTTTCCCATCCTGAACTTGCATTCATCAGTGTCCATGTTGCCCCGTTATCTGTTGATCTCCAGGTATCATTTTTTCTATTGCTTACACCATAACCTCCTGTCAGCACAATACTATCATCGGGAAGAACAACACTACTGAACTCATTTCTTGTTTCCCATCCTGAACTTGCATTCACCAGTGTCCACGTTGCCCCGTTATCAGTTGAACTCCAGGTGTCGTTACAAATGCTGCCACTTCTTTCATGGCCTCCTAACAGCAGGATACTGCCGTCGGAAAGAGCAACACTACTATGTCCATCTCTTGCAGACCAACCAGAACTTGCATTCATCAGTGTCCACGTTGCCCCGTTATCTGTTGATCTCCAGGTATCGTTATAAAAGCTGGCACCGTTTCCTCCCATCAATACAATACTATCATCAGGGAGAACAACACTAGTGTGACTGGATCTTTTTTCCCATCCAGAACTTGCATTTACCAGAGTCCACGTTGCCCCGTTATCTGTTGATTTCCATGTATCATTAAGATCTTCTGCTTCACCATTTCCTCCCATCAGCACGATGCTGCCATCGGAAAGGACAACACTGGTGGACGCATATCTTGCAGACCAGGCAACACTGGAATTGACCTCGGTCCATGATTCTTCAGACAGGTCTTCGTCTCCAAAGTACCATGCCCAGCCTGTGGGACTGTTGGATGAGAGATCGGTGAGACCTACTATAAGTGGAAATGAGCCGGATGTTGTGTTGGATGTGAAAGCAGCAACAGGTGCAACTGGATCGGTTGCAGTGATGTAATCGGTCTTGATCGTATTGTTATAACCATCATTGTTGTATGCCTGTAGTGCTACCTGATAAGTTCCTGCCTGAGTATATGTATGTGAAGGATTCTGCTCATTGGAACCGGCAGTTGTCATACTCCAGACATCATTCAGATTACTGTAGTCATCACCACCCATAATTAAGATCTCACCATTTGGAAGAACAACACTGTCCTGACTATATCTTGCAGACCAGCCAGCACTGGAATTAACCTCAGTCCAGGTAGAACCGTTATCATTCGACCTCCACACATCATTTACTACATCAGAGTCATCATAACCGCCCATGAGTACAATGCTGCCATCAGGAAGAACAACACTACTGTGAGAAACTCTTGGAGTCCAGCCGGAACTGGAATTGACTTCACTCCAGGTGGCACCACTATCAGTTGACCTCCAGGTGTCGTTATGGTAAGTTACTGAATCATCACCACCTCCCATTAATACGATGCTATCGTCAGGAAGAACAACACTACTGTGATATTCTCTTCCAGACCAGCCTACACTGGAATTTATTTCAGTCCAGGTGGCACCACTATCAGTTGACCTCCATACGTCATCTTCCCTATGAGTACCGTTAAAGCCCCCCATCAATACAATACTGCCGTCAGAAAGAACAACACTGCTGTGACCACTTCTTGGAGACCAGCCAGCACTGGAGTTGATCTCGGTCCAGGTGGTACCAGCATCGTTTGACCTCCATACATCGTTTTGTTTACTGCCGTCATCTCCACCCATAAGTACGATGCTGTCATCGGGGAGAACAACACACCTGTGACCATATCTTGCAGACCAGCCGGAACTGGAATTAACCTCGGTCCAGGTACTGCCATTATCATTTGACATCCATGTATCATTTACATTACCTGTTATACCTGCGGATGGGTCATAACCACCCATGATCACAATACTACCATCGGAAAGTACAACACTGCTGAAATCTTCTCTTCCGGACCAGCCGGAACTGGAGTTAATCTCGGTCCAAGCCCCGGATAGATCTTCATCACCAAAATACCATGCCCAGCCTATCGGACTGTTTGTTGAAAGATCAGTGAAAGTAACAGGAAGCGGAGACACACCGGTAGTTGGATTAGAGCTGAAATCTGCAACAGGAGCAGCAGCAGAAGCAACAGATGAAAACAGAATAAGCATGATAATTCCAGAGATTATGTGTTTCATATCAGAACCTCCTGAAATCATTTTCAGCTTTTGATAACGCGATTAACTGCAGTGCATTCATAGTAGAAATGAATAATAGCCATAATCTAGAAAACTTTGATACATGATCCAAATATGTCAACTCCAACACCCTTATTTTGTAAACGAATTAAAAAATAATAGTTCTATATAATATTGTGTATAAGAGTGCAATTATAAAGAGATTGTTATGAATTGTATCTCTTTTGCTGATGTCATCAAAAAAGGAAATGCGTTGCTTCTGGTGAATATGAACTATCCTTTTATGCAAAAAACGATAATTCCGGAGTAAGGAAACTGCTTGAATCTGCCTGCACTGTTGTGCTTGCCGAACTATTCTCAGAACGGATCGTGACTTCTTTGGTAACATCTATATTCTCAATGTGAGTTCCGTCTGTTACGGTAATTATATCACCGGTGCTCGCATTTGCAAGTGTGGCTGTGATGGTGGTGTTTCCATAACCGGAACCGACCATGATCTCTTCTGCTGAAACTGTACCTGTGCATGATAGTAATATGCACAAAAATAATACTGAAATAATGGAAGTTAGCTGTACTCTCATCCTATGTACTTCTTCAAAATAAATAATAGTCATTATATATTTATTATGTTGCGGGTGTGGTCATATAAAAATGGTCTAACAATGCTGGTTTTTTACAGTGTGAACTATAAAAAATATAACGATTACGATGTGAGCCTTTGTTGTAAAAAAACAGAAATAAAAAGTAAAAAAAAAGAGCTTATTGCTCTCCTTTAACCAGAGATTATTTTCTTCTCAAAAGAACTACAAGTGAAATTAACACGATTCCTGCAATTGCAGTGAATCCTGGAGTATCAGAAACTATTTGTTCCGGAACTAAAATCCTCACCCAGCACACTCTCTGCCAGCAGCACCGAAACATCCTTAATCTTCATTTCCTCACCCTTTGACTTACAGGCACCTTCCATGTGATGCACACAGAAAGGACAGTATGAAGCCAGAATGTCAGCCTTGTCCTTATAACCCTGAACCGTCAGCATGGCAATGTCATTTGCAATCTCCGGGAAATTTGGTTTAAGACCACCAGGTCCGCCACAACACATTTGTTTACCGTCAAAAAGCTCATTGACCTGCACACCCATACTTTCAAGAATGCTACGTGGGACATCCTTTGAATCTCTCATAGGACATGCATCCCTTACAGAAACGGTCAGCTCAAGCTTATTGGGTTTGAGTGTGCCATCTGCTATCATGTCCTTAAACACATTAAGGGAATGCTCAACCTCAAAATTCAGTTCACGGTAGAGTTTCGGGTACTCTTTACCAAGTACCAGATAACAACCGGGACATGAGGCTATTACCTTCTTCACTCCAAGTGATTCGATATAATCAACAAACTTTCTGGCATGCTCTGCAAGCTGCTCAAGATGACCATTATCAAGAAGGAAGAGCCCGCAGCATTTCTCTTCTTCCAGTATCATGGGCTTTATTCCTGTATGATTGAGCAGGCGAATTGTAGCTCTGGCAATATCCGGTTGGCTATATGAAACCCAGCAGCCTGCCATGTAAGCGATCTCGGAACTTTCAGCAATGTCAAGGTCATCTGTTATCCAGTCAAACCTCTTTTCAGGGTCCTTGGCTCCGGGACTGTTGTGCTCAATTATGTTATTCGAGATAGCTGTGGTCTTTGCAGGTTCCCTGCCCTGCTTTGCCAGCAGTCCTCTCTCATATTGGATTATATCTGTGATTGGAATATTCACCGGGCACACATCGTCACAAGCACCGCAGCGGGTTGAAAGGTAGATATTGTCGTACTCTTCCTGTGTAAGCTCTTCGCCTGCAGCAATCTTTTCAAGACTCTCTATTTTGCCCTGCGGAGTGTAAATGTTACCTTCGGTAACCTTGTTCACAGGACAGACGTCCCAGCATTTCTTGCAGTCTATACAATAACTTACCTCAAGTTCGAATTTATTCATCATTTCACCTTTTATTCCATTCATTATCCCAGTAATCCTTTTCCCTGCTTTCATCCACAGATGCTTTCAGTTTCTCAGGGTATGGGTACAGGAACCTGTCTTTGTATGACTCTTCACCAAAAGTCCTGAAAGAGAACATCCTGAGAACTTCAATAACAGCATCCCAGCTTATCCTGTTGTCTGCATAGCGTCCCAGTATTTCTTCAAAGAAGTAACTCTCATTATTGGCTTTGTCATCAGACATTAAAAACATCTTCCATGCAGTTTCCGTTTTCAGGACTTCAGAGCCGGGTTTTCTCAGTGTTTCTTTTAAAAGTAGCTTATACTCATCAGATACTTGATGAATTTCGTCGGCATCTGCAATCAGTCCGGACATTTTATCAAACACTTCCGGGTTGTAAGAAACAAAAAGGAAACTGTTCTTACGGTGAAAATCCAGCAGTGAATCTATTGAAGCTTGATTTTCTATCTGTCTGAAATCTGCAAAAGCATAGAGGCATGTCAAATAATGATGCCTGATACGTGGATTAAGCAGCCTCTCGCTTTCTTCCATGGGATAACCATGATATCTGTTAATAACATGACCTGCAAAAAATCCTGCAGACCTTTCAACAACTGGAGACATTTCAGTCCTGGCGTAGACTTTCACATTTCCAAGACTCATGCTTGGGGAAAGGCCTTTGAAAATAAAACCATCAACTTCTCCTAATTCATTCAGGAAGTTTTCAGTAAAAACATTCATCTTTTCTGTAAGGTTCAGACCTGTGCCTGGTTGTACAAGCCTGTATTCATCATTCTTTCTGATAATCCTGAGGGGAGCTCTGGGAACACCAAGACCAATTTCAACTTCCGGACAGACTGTTTTCATATCTGCAAAAGGCATCAGATCACGGACAACAGGAGAGCTTACCTTCTGCCCGTTATACCGCACCTTGTCAAACTCAAGGCACCTGCTTACCAGAAGTACAGGTCTTGGAAAACTTTCCATGAAATAATATTGTAACTGATGGATTATAATTATGACCTTAAACGGCTTTGTAGAATTTCAGTGACAAAAATACATATTGCATTTATACAAAGAATTCTACAGAAGCACTTCGAAGAAAGTATTCCGGGTATCATGCAGATTTTTTGTTGGCATTGTTAATTAAATATAGATATCTCGTTATTTCTGTATTTCATTAAAAGAATGATTGAATACTTTAGCATTTCAATGCTCTTGGTATAGCACTTTGACTTCCTTCTTAACCTTGCCAGAAAATGCCTGAATATACTGTTGTACCCTTCAACAGTATAAGTTTCTGCTTTTGATTGAGTATGAATCTCCTTCGGAAGGAACTCTGCATATGCTCTCCAGTGATCAGTCATCACTTCTCCAATCTCTTTTTCCTTTAACTTATCCCAGAGTTTTTCGCCTGTTTCTGTTCCCCTACTACCAAAAGAGCAGTCGATGAATTTTTTCCCATCTCTATCAACAGCAATCCAGATCCAGCAGTAGTTTTTTTATTCCTGATGTATGTGTGCATCTCATCTAATTCTACGACAGAGATCTCTTTTTGACTTTTTAGTTCCTCTAATTCACTGCCAAATTGCTTGATCCAGTTTTGCACGGTAACATGGCTAACATTTAGAAAACGTCCAATTGAACGAAATCCTAGTCCTTCAAGGTATAATTGTAAAGCTTGTTTTTTCACAGACTCAGGGTATACTGTTGATTTCTTTTCGACAGTATAATTATATCCACACCCGGAGCACCTGTAACGCTGACGTCCACCAACTATGCCATTCTTTGTGGAATCGGAACTTTTACATCTTGGGCAATTCATAAACAAATATATTCATCCATACTATATAGCTATGCTTTGTGACCAATGCCGCTGGCATACTTGAAGATCACCACGGCCATACCCTGATATCAAGAAAGTCAAAAGGTTCTGTATACCTCAAATGCTGCACATGTGGAATAACCCTGTGTGATGAGATAAACATCACCGACGCACATGTAGTGACATATGTCACAAAATCAGGAGTTCTTGAGCAACTTGACAACCTGGATATCACCGATGAAGAATATGGATACCTGTTAACTGCTTACTACTCCGGTAAGATTGAATTCCCAGGTGGCCACAAAAGCCTCATACTCGTTGAGAGAAACGAAACCGGACGATTCACAATTCTTCTCCCGGAGGATCACTGATGACATTGTACATAACTGTCTAATTAATAGTAAGAACTATCTATATGTTAAGATATTAAATACTAATATGAATATTAATGCAAGCATTGTTGACCAGCGTGTCCAATCAATTGTTGAAAATTATGGGCATTTGCTTCCTGAACAAATTGCAAGATGTACAGATATAGATTCCAAAAAATCAGCTGCGTTTGTATTATTGTGCATGTCTACAATGCTTGAATGCGATTTTGAAGAAACTGCCTCGTTCTTAACAGATGGTGGAAACGATAAAATTATTGACGGTCTCCACATAGGAGAAATCCATGATGGAGAATTTACAATAACTCTTTTTCAAGGAAAATACAAGCGAAGCCTTGAGGGAAATTCTACTTTTCCAGAAAATGAAATTATAAAGATTATCAATATAGTAGGATCGTTATTTGATCCAAATAAAACATTAGATTTAAATATAAATTTAGTTTCAAAAGTTGAAGAAATTCGCTCTCTTGTAAGAGATGGTTACATTCCATATGTAAGAGTCGTTCTTTGCAACAACGGCAAAAAATGGAACGATGTTGCACAAAATACCATTGATGCTTCAGATCTTGGTGACCAGGTCGAATGGAGTCATGTTAATCATGATTATATAGTCGGCATATTACAGAGTAAAAAAGAAATTAAAGAAACCGTATTGTTAACTGGAAAAGCAATAACAGAAGATTTCAATTATCGAAGGGTATTAATTGGTAAAGTCCCCGTGAGAGAAATTCAGAGAATATTTGTCCGGCACGGGGATAGACTGCTTGAAAGAAACATTCGACGCTATTTAGGGCTGAACAAAAACAGAGTGAACTCTGCCATAAGGGATACACTTGTAAACGATACTAAAAGAGATGATTTTTATTTCTTCAACAATGGCATTACAATGATTTGCAATAAGTTTCGCTACAATGCATTGCAAGCTCAAAATTATCAAGTGCACATTGAAGGGATGCAAATCATTAACGGTGGCCAAACCTGTAAAACAATAGAAAAAACGTTATCTGAAGAAGACATCTTTGACAATGTTGACTTACAGAACGTACATGTAATGCTTCGATTGTATGAACTATCAGAAGATGATGAATTTGTTCGGGATATAACGTATGCAACAAACAGCCAGAACCCCGTTGATTTGAAAGATTTGCGTTCAAATGACGAAACGCAAACACTTCTTGAAATGAGTTTGAAAGATTTGGGATATACGTATAAGAGGCACAGAGAAGAAGGAATATCTGGATCAAATGTTATTACTCCTGGAGTTGCTGCATCTGCAATTCTTGCAATTTGGAGAGAAAAACCCCACCTTGCTAAATTCAGGACATCCGAACATTTCGGAAAACTTTATGATGAAATCTTTGATAAAAATCTGAATAGCTCTCAATTAGCTATAGCAGTATTAATATTACGTTTTGTTGAAAATGAACGTAAGCGGCCAACAATGGATAATCCTCCAAATTTTCTGCCTTATTCATCATACTTTATTGCGATGCTTATTGGAAAGAAATTGCTCAAGGAATTAGAAATATCTTTAGATAAAATAAACCATTCTAATTTTGAGGAAATTAAAAGGAAATTTAATGAAGAAGCAATGAATTACTATGAAGAAGCACTAAACAGAACAGACAGCGCATTAGCCCAACTGTGGGGTGATACTGACATATCCCTGCAGAGACTTTCCGCAACATTCCGTCGTGGTGATCTATTAGAATATTTTAATACATAGATGTGATAACTGTTCTTTTTTATCACGTTGGAGTAAGAAGACCACCGTTTTCAAACTCACATCAAATCGAAGTATCGTTCACGCAACAAATACTGATCGGAAAACCCAATCGGAAGTCCCTGACTCCTGAGTGAAGACCGCTCACTTGATTAATTGGGCATCAGAAAAGCCGAGATTGATCCAATAATCTGACTTTTCGTGGATCTTTATATACCCCCATCCAAATCAGAGTTCCACGAAATCCTGAATTATTATTATCGTTAAATAGTCGATTTAAAATAGTATTAAATTCTTATTTTCAATCAGTAAATCAGTGCCAAGCTAATTTTCAATATGTTTTCGCATTTCAACAAATGCAAGCGAAAATAGCCTGAAATGATCCAAAACCGGCTTGGTTAAAATCAGACCTTAGAGGGATTGAAACTGGTACCGGCGAAGCATATTAGCATATGTCGTGGAGTTAAAATCAGACCTTAGAGGGATTGAAACTTGAAGTCCAGTCAATTGAGTAGTTAGCTGCTGCAGTGTTAAAATCAGACCTTAGAGGGATTGAAACTTGATTGTGAGATTACTGTTTGACACCGATGCATATGTTAAAATCAGACCTTAGAGGGATTGAAACTCACATTAGAAAATGGTAATTGGTACAATGAATCAAGTTAAAATCAGACCTTAGAGGGATTGAAACAGGTCTACAAGATCGCTTCCGGCAGGAGCTAATGGGTTAAAATCAGACCTTAGAGGGATTGAAACTATACAATACTACTCTGAGTAGCTATCCATGAGCAGTGTTAAAATCAGACCTTAGAGGGATTGAAACCCAACTGCCAAATTTTTGTCTCTTCACCAAAATTCACGTTAAAATCAGACCTTAGAGGGATTGAAACAAATTTCGTCCATTTTTGAAGCACCGAATTAGTTCATGTTAAAATCAGACCTTAGAGGGATTGAAACGCAATTTCCATTGTCGAGAAGGCATTTAGCAGCCTGGTTAAAATCAGACCTTAGAGGGATTGAAACGTGTAATGCTATGATCGACACTATTGCAGGTCCGCTGTTAAAATCAGACCTTAGAGGGATTGAAACATAGAATGAAAATCTGATATTAAATCGGTAAAATTGTTAAAATCAGACCTTAGAGGGATTGAAACATCTTCGCCTGTAATATCCCTCTCATTCACTTCACATCGTTAAAATCAGACCTTAGAGGGATTGAAACATGCAGATGTGCTCAGACGTATGTCAGGATGTAATTGTTAAAATCAGACCTTAGAGGGATTGAAACGAAGTAAAAACAGCTATAGCCGGGTTGGTTGCTGCTGGTTAAAATCAGACCTTAGAGGGATTGAAACTTCATCATCCGTTAAACATGACAACATTTTGGGTGGTTAAAATCAGACCTTAGAGGGATTGAAACGCTACTCATGACAGATACGATATGATAGTTCTCAATGTTAAAATCAGACCTTAGAGGGATTGAAACTTCAATGCTAACGTCAGTTCCTTGATACTCTCGCGGAGGTTAAAATCAGACCTTAGAGGGATTGAAACGTCGTCTTCACGCTGAGTATGGGCATGGTGATTCTTGTTAAAATCAGACCTTAGAGGGATTGAAACATGTGCTTGTTGCGTCACGTCTGATTGCTCCGTCAATGGTTAAAATCAGACCTTAGAGGGATTGAAACTTAATTTCTAGTGCAAACTATATAACCTATATGGCAGTTAAAATCAGACCTTAGAGGGATTGAAACATGTTTCAAACATACCGCCATGATATGATAATTTAGGTTAAAATCAGACCTTAGAGGGATTGAAACGTAAGGGGCAGTCATTCAATTATTGAGTAAGGAGGTTAAAATCAGACCTTAGAGGGATTGAAACGCATAGTCGTATACATATCTGTCAGGATATTGGCTATTGTTAAAATCAGACCTTAGAGGGATTGAAACGCTGCAAGTTGGCACAAAAAGGATAGTGCGTAGTCAGGTTAAAATCAGACCTTAGAGGGGTTGAAACTTCTTTTATATCGTCGGGCTGTGGTTCATCACTCGCGTTAAGTCAACATATTTGGCAATGGTGTTTCATTCTCAACAGTGGCAGATCCCTGGTCCCTGTGGAACCATGGGTGAAATGCCGGACAATTTACCTGACACAAAAGAGCTGGTGGCAAAGCGCATCAACACAACATTGGTATCTATACTTTTACAAAACTGTCAGGGACTGATATGAAATACCCATAGTTAGATATATCTTCTTACCAGTAAGGAAAGTAAGGAGAAATCACTATGTCACTCAAAGAGATCAGGACTGTCAGTGTAACACGTAAAGGACAGGTATCCATACCAAAGGAATTCAGAGAGATAAACATGCAAGAAAACGACAGTGCAGCAGTACTCGTATTTGACAACCATATAGAGATTTACCCAATGTCTGACATCGAAGAAAGACTGGGCTGTGCGATAGCTTCCCAGAACGCACTTGCCGAACACTGGGACTCACCGGAAGAAGACGCTGCATGGGACCATCTTAAAAAGCACATGGAGCCCAGGCAAAATGACAATTCATAAAGGAGACATCGTAATCGTACCCTTCCCCTTCACTGACCTTAGCAACACCAAGATCCGGCCTGCAATCGCAGTAACGGATCAGATGAGAAAAGACGTAGTACTCTGCCAGATAACATCCAAATCTGCAACAGACGCTCACTCAGTAGAGCTCACAGATGCTGACATGTCATCCGGCAGGCTTGAAAGAGACAGCTTAGTACGTGTGAACAAGCTGTTCACCATTCAGGCAAGCGAAATACTCAAAGTCATCGGGTCAGTAAATCCCGTAAAACTAGAACAGATAAACACCCACCTGATACACATGTTCAGGAACTGAACATTAAAACAACAACAGGAGACAGTGCGCGTGAAACAGTACATACTACAGGAATGTCTGGGAGGAATCCCTGACACCCCTTCGGTCACAACCCAATTAGAACAGCTGCAGCAATGGATAAATGAAATCAAAAAAGAAAAACCGGGTCTGGAAACATTCGGCGACGACTCAGAAGAGTACAGCTCTTACGGAGAAGACGGAGACAACTACGAATTCAGAGTATGGGAACACGAACTGGCAATATCAACACAGTTCATCGCCATACTCAGGGAATCTCACATAAGGGATGCACAGTACTGCCCCAAACTCCCTGAGAACGAAGATAACATCATGGACGATGAACACTGGCTGGATCTTACCAGAGGATCTGTGTGTATAGGGCCATATAAAGCCGGGTGTGAGGACATGGCCCTCACCATTGCAACACAACTGTTCTCCTGTGACGTGGAGGCTGTGGAAGTAATACAGGTAATCAAGGACATTGGAGATCACGGCTAAAGTCACGGCTAAAGTCCTCACACATCATACAACAAGATTTATATGCCCCCAAACCGAATATAGCTTGTATACATGTTGCGTTCATGGGGTCAGAACACTTGCTTCGGCAGGTGCCCCATGCACCAACCTACTCTTTTTCTACACACTGCCACGGCCAATAGCCGTAGGTCGCATGCTCGGCAACGCATATACCTATCGTGAAAACCACACCTGAATTCATGTACAGGCAAAAAGAGAACCACCGGTCAGGAGTCATGCCATCCACCTGTATCCATCGTCCACATCCACAATCTCACCGTTTCGCTTAAGACGTGAAAGATGCCCATTGATCGCATCAATTCCAACCCTTGTCGTCCTGGCAAGAGCTTCGAAATTCTCTTTGGAAATGTACGTGTGCTTACCAAGCTGTTCAACTATGATGTCGTGGAGTTCATCCTGACCGGGGTTCAAAAGTACTTTTGCAAATGGTTCATCATCTGTTTTCAGTGCAGAGATCACCTCCACCCTTTCAAACACATTGGAAGGATTGGGCGGGCCGCCGCGTTCCGCGACGTAATTGTTGATAGCTTCTCCAGCCTCATCCCAACTCAGTCCCATATAAGACTCCAGACCATGCCGTATCCTGTTAAGTCCAGCCTCCCACAGATGTTTCCCGTCGGAATATAAACGGAACTCCTCAACCAGATTGTGAATAAACGACCACACATCTTCATCATTCACAGCACCCGTTGCCGCCCCACTCATATCCGCAACAACTTCCTCCATATCCTCCAGCTCATCATCGTATCCACGGGTCTGTCCCACTCTCCATCTCTTACTCCTGACCATCGTCTCCGGCTCAACCCACTTGCACGTATAGGACATAATCTCCTCAACCAGATCAACATCCCTGACATCCGGCTGTTCCCTGTTATCAAGTGCAGCCGATATCTTAACAAGGTCCTCCACATATCCCACAAGCCTGTTCCTCGAATGTATATGGTCCTGGGCAAACAATCGCTTAAACACCATCTTAAGACGGCCAATAACCACCTGCGAAAGTTTCATCTTCAACCACTTTTTAGATGCCTGCTGAATATAGTCGCGGATATCCTGTGAATACACCAGCCTCTTAAGCTCAGCCTCCTCATGGTATGTATTAATCCTTGACACACCGGTATATTCCTCACCATCATCCTTATTGTCCGGGTGGCCACAATAAATCGCGACATATATATAAAAATATTCACAATGTACACCTGCAAAAACAGACACCATATGGCACAGTATATATTTTATTATAAACTCACACTTACCCACTTTATGTGTATATCCGCCCCAAACGTGTATATACAATAAAAATATTATATGTCCCGGTGGCAAATATTACATATTTGTAAATGGTAAATCATGATAGATATAACCATTATCGGTAGCCACTTGTGAGAAATCCCACTCATCGTTTTTTTATATGATTCCTGTAGCTTTAAATATTATAAAGACATAGGTTTGGATGTAGCCAACCTTCACACAGTTGGTTATCTTGTGTGTGCTATTTTTACTCACCGCGCATTGCATGGTGAGATGGGTTGCACTACACACGCGCACAAATGGGGCGTAGACTTCACACATCTGCGCCCGTTTACTCTCATTCTGAACAACTCTATTACCACTGACATCAGGTTTTTTATGTAGGTCTTTGTATCAATCGCACACATGCTATTTGTCTGCACTTCTATACTTCTACTTTTCTATACTTCTACTTTTCTATACTTCCACAATTCGAAGTTTCGAAAAGTTTAAATATCTGCATTCCCATGTATATATTGTGTGCGTGTGACAGGTGATTAACCAGCTTTCATGTCGAATGGAATGCTTAAGCTATTAACCAACCCGTAAAATGTTCATAAACTCCCTGACAGCCTGTCACACGTACTAAACTACCAAAAAACCTGTTTTAAATTTATCATTTTGTTTAAATTATACCTAAATTTTATATTTAAGAACTGACTTTTAGTATTGATGACTCTTACGACAGAGATCGAGTTATACAATCTTGCAGATCTGGCCATCAGGATAATTGACTGCCCGGACAAACTGTACACACCGGAGGAAGCCGCTGCTGAAATGATGCGGTTTACTACAAAAGAGATATCCCCGGCAATGTACATGGAGTTTCGGAATCAATACCTGAGTGGAAAGATCAGGGTCGATGAGCTGTCAAAGCCGGTATTGCCCAAACAGACCGTTATGGAAGGGGTCCCACGGTCCCTGGAGGAGCTTGCAGCATTTGCTCAGCTTGACACACTGGGTATTCGTATGGGTGTGATGCAGATGGCATTCAAAATGTATGAGGATACATATGAGGACGACAACAAAAGGGATGCCTTAAAAGCCCTCAAACTGATCCTTGACACCACAGACTCTGTTGACAGGAAAGTAAAGGCAGTCAATGCAAGTGATCCGGCTGCAGGTGTCCTGATGAGCGAAGCATTCCAGAATTTCAAAGAATACCTGGCCGAGATCAACAGGGAGCACCCTGAGTACGGTCTCATGGACAAACTCAAGACAAAAATGCAAGAAAAAAGAGTACAAGAAAAAAGTACAAGATAACAAGGAGCAAGAGTCATGATGCGTGTGTGTACAGGTGTGGCAGATGAAATTTCCAACAGGATCAAAAGTAACTCACAAACACTACGGAACAGGCACAGTTCAGGGATATTTCTCTGACAAACAGACATATCTGATAGACTTTGGCTTCAACAAGCCGCGTTATTGCTATCAGTGTGATCTGGGTTCTCATGTAGTCGTGGAAACCAATCCCCAGAACACCCTGGATATGTTCGCATAACTAAAAAATCCATCAAAAGTGCGTGTGTGATACAATTGAAAGAAGGCGACATAGTAAAACATACCCGATACGGGACCGGTAAAGTAATCAGATCTAACCCTGGCAGGCAAAAGTCTGATGTAATCTTCGCAGACGGGACTGCAGTAGACTGTAGTTGGGATACCCTGGAAATAATCAGTGGTGATGAGCAGTGAATCCAGCAGATTTGGTGCACATTGGGTGTCTATGCCTGTGTTTGGGTCCCATCTCCTTATATTCAGGGTATATGGCCCTTAAAAAATGGCGCAGGGGCAGGCCATAATGGGGAATCGGGGTAAAAAAGGCGGCAGAAACAGCAAAAATTCCGGAAAATCAGGCAGAAACTGGCCAAAAAACCTGAAAAAACAGGCGAAAACAGACAAAAAACCTGAAAAAACATATTCATGTAAGCCCGAAAAGCCAAATTCCGGCAGGAAAAGACGCTTTTTCATCAAATATCTGCAAAAACACTATCCTGATTGGGACAAATGAGCTCAAATTACGACCCGTTGGCTGAAATAGAGGCTGCTCTAATCGAAGATGTGGAAAATACAGCCACTCATAAGACACTTTCTGAGTGGGTTTCGCAGTTTCGGACCTTAAAAGGCAAGCCCTGGCAGTGGGTAGCGCACGAAAAACCCCCAATGGGACGTGAAATAGTCAAGGATTTCCGCTTTTTGATAGACATTTATGATGACAATGCAGACCAAATAGTCATAAAAAAGAGCCGTCAGATGGCTGTTTCAGAATTCGGGATCAACTGGATCATGGGTACAGTGACCACAGTACCATATACAACCGCTGTTCATATCTTCCCGAACCAAGATCAGGCCAAGAAATTCAGTATGGTGCGACTTACACCTGTATTTGACAGAAAAGATTCTCCTAAACTTGCCAGATACCTTGTAGATCCTGACCAGATATACAAGCAATCCAGTGCGCTTCACGCAGCTGCCAACGTATATCACAAGCAGTTTACCAACCATAGCAACTATATCCTTTCCTTTGTAGGCGGTTCTAACACCAAATCCACCGATGCAAGGTCTGTATCTGCAGACATACTTTTCTTTGACGAGTCCAAGGACCTTCCGGAAGAGAAAATAGCCGATGTAATGGAATGCATGTCGCAGTCTGCCATCCGTAAGATGCGTATGGTAGGTACTCCCGATCTGGAAGGAACCGTATTTGACAACAAATACCTGGATTCTGATCGTCGGGAATGGGTAATCAGCTGCAAAGAATGCGGATCTCAGCAGATAATCACAATGGATAACATCTATCCGGTAGACGCTGCCCCTTCTCAGGAAATAAGGGACCGCGGTTCCCTCTACTACTATGCATGTATTGACTGCATGGAGGAGCTGGACAGGTCATGTGAGTACGGTAAATGGATATCACAGAACCCAGGAGCATCAGTACATGGCTATCACATATCTCAACTCATGGCATCGTGGATCACAGCTGACGAGATCATGCAGAAAAAGGCAGAAAACGCCAAATATCCCTACAAGTTCGCCAACGAAGTACTGGGTGAAACCTACACCGGTGGCGAAAAACCAATAACAGTATCAAAACTCATCAACTGTAAAGTAACACCAGGTGAAATACTAGGTACATTCAAGTACGTAACCATAGGTGTAGACTGGGGTAACCACTCTCATTATGTAGTCATGGGTGCAAACAACTCCAAAGCCCGCTATCTGCTGGAATATGGAATATGGTCCGACATCCAGATCCGCGACCACGCCTTTAACCTGGTAGAACTTGCCACCGTCTATGCTCCTGACCTGATGATCCTTGACTCAGGATATGGCAAGGCACAGAACCAGTACGTATTTCAGGCATGCCCCGGCAAAGCATACGGGTGTTTCTACAAAGAATCAGCATTTCATCCGGAGTGGAAGATCATAGACACAACCACCGACGAATTCGGCGAGGCTGAAATACCACTCAAAAAAGAAGACTGGCAGTATCATGTTACATGTAACCACACTGCCCTGTGCGACAGCCTTGAGCATGAAATCAACAATGCCATTCTCAAAATACCCATAGAAGAAAACGACAACCTGACACCCGGCCTGTCTCCTGTAAGGGAGTACATGGACAATCTCACCCTTGCCAGAGTAGTGACATCTGAGAGAGGCGGAGTAAACAAACGCAGGTGGATAATCACTAAAGCCCACAATTATGCAGCGACGGCCTATGCCAACATGGCAATGGATCACCTGATATCAAACTATGGAGAAACAACAAATGACGCCGAAGGATCGCCAGGATTCTTTGCACCAAGAGCCTACTGACATTGATGCAAGGATACAGGCAGCAGTAAAAAAGACAGCAGTAATTGACCTGGATGGCACAATACTGCGTTCGTCGTCCTGTAATAACAGATAGCCAATTCCCCTTTGATCTAAGAGATGGCGAACTCTACGTGAACGATATCGTCGGGGATGTAGTATGTATGGAATGCGACAAAGTAGTTAACGAATACTCTCATCCAAAGAAAATTACTTAAACTCATAACTCACTAATTGAACTTATCTGTTCAGGCAGATGTGCGTGTGTGATGCAAATGTGTAATCGAAAAGATAATTCTGAAAATCATAGTTTAGATAAATCTACATTTCTTAAAGTAGACAACTCTACACATCCTAATGTAGATAATTCTATAAATATTGATGAAGATTTCCCGCCAATTAGAAATAAAGATATATTTATTTTTCCAGATAAAGATATATCTACATCCAGAAATGAAGAAATCCGGAAAGACAAAATCACCGGTCTTGTGGTAGTGTATAACCAGGATACCAATAAAATCCGTCAGATCCCACTCATTGTATCGTACCATGGGAATCCCAAACAGTGCCCGTATATACTGACAAGTGACAAAATATGGGGTATCATTCCGGTAACAGGGGCGTACCACGTCCACACTAGCGACAACGACGGCAAGCGCGTGGATATAGGCTATGAGTTTGAAGGCGCAACATATCCAAACTGGGAAGATCACAGGATAGATGTACTGAACAACACTGTAGTGGGGCCTCAGTATGTACCAATGGATTGAAAAACTGAGTACCAGGATTGAGAACGAACTGCGCTGGTGGCTGAATATGCCACTTGTGACATTCACTCAGATGGACTATGATGCCCGGCTTCCGGAGAGATCTTACAAGGAAGATGCATGTGATGATGTCCGGATAAACAAGAACGTGAAGATATATCCCGGTCAGGTAGTACAGGCAGCAACAGGTATAATATCCGAAATAACACCGGGTTTTTTCATAGAATTCAGACCCCGGTCCGGTCTGGCATCAGATGGTATGGTCATAGCAAACTCCCCTGCAACAATCGATTCTAATTATCGGGGCGAGTGGAAGCTTTTGCTTGGAAACATCGGTGAAAAACTAATTGTCCTTGAAACCGGAGATCGTGCAGTTCAGATGAGAGTAGTGAGACTCTCTCGTCCACGGTACAAAATTGACAAAATAAGATCATGGACCACAAGAGGAAGTGATGGCATTGGGAGCACGGGACTGGCATAACAGGTATTACTCCTGCCTGTGTTTTTTCTTTTTATCGGCATTCTTTATGGTAATCGCCCTGGGATGCATAGGTGCAACAAAAACACTGAGTCATAACCCAGGTGCATTGGGGCTTGTATCCATATCAGGACTGATGTCACTTGCGGTTGTAGGGATAGTCATGCGTGCGTGATATTTTGATTGACTATAGCAAATACGGTATTGTCTTCAAGGAAGAGGATGTGGGTAAAGGCATAACCATGGAATCAGCCTATAATGAAGAAGGCAATTATATTGGTGACCGTGACACAGCAAGGAATCTCGTAAAAATGGGAATCAAACCATATGCCATCAAAAAAGGCGGTGTATGCTGCATTGGTTTCAACGAAGAAGAACAGAAGTGGTACGGATGGTCCCATCGTGCAATCTACGGTTTCGGAATAGGCTCTGTATCAAGAAAGGTGACGCCGGGTACGAAGTACTCGGAAATTTCAAAGCCAGGGACCTGGACGATGCAAAACTGATGGCAAAAGCATTTGCAAAAGCCGTGAGCTGATTTAGAACCAACAGTAAAAATAAAGTAAGCAATTAGTTTAATGATATAATTTTATAATACCACTCATACATATATCATAAAATCAATGAGTATCTGACTAAGATGTCAGATTGGATGTGTGTGTAATATATACTGGGGTGGACGTTAAACACATCCAACAACTGTCTGACATTCTCACATTATTGTTTTTATGTACTATTTTGTTACACAGATTTGTTTTTTATATAAAGGTATCCTACTTGCATAGGTCCACCCCACCCCATATGTGCGTGGGCAACGTGCAAAAAACGAGAGAAGGATTTCTTTCTCTCGTGCACAACTATTTTTCAAATAAATAACAACGGACCCGAAGGGATCAGGGTGTACCTGACAGAACACGATGGGCCAAGCTACCAGTATTTCGACAATAGAAAATGAGAGGAAACACCATCGGTATCCACACGCAACTAATAAATAGTTTGCAAATAAATATTGGGTGTCAACACAAAGGAGGTGAATACCGTAGTGTTACATATCAGCAAAGGTGATTTCATATTCCACCTCGAAATCACCCTTGCAGAAATTGTAGCTGCCATTTTGGCAGCTCTTTTTCTAATATGTAATATGAGGTTTTACTTTAAAATCTTTGTGTTGACATTCTTATTATACGGGTGATTTACTATGACTGAACTTGAAATGAACGACAAAGCACGAGTCCTGTTCGGTTTCATAAAAGCTAAATGGGGAATAAGGGCATTCGCAAGTATCAACTGCGGGGACCACGTATTAATCAAAACCACGGATGGCCAGGATATCACAATATCCATGAAACTGTTAATGACTTCGGACATGGGAGAGCCAATTGAACTGGAACAACCGGAAGACGATGAGGAAGAATCGCCATTCTGGGAAATAGATTTCATCAAAGGAGTTCGTGATCTGACCGGATATCAGCAGACAAACTTCCGGCACATATATTCAAGCTGGCGCAACAGCCTGGGTGTACTGCATTCTCTCCTAATACCAGTAAATGTCGAAGCTTTATCTGATCACAAATTCAAGCTATACTTAGTCCAGCTGGAAGGCGATGAATTCTCCAAGGAAATAGAAGCCGAAGTAATTTTGGATGAGTTCTCAAAAACATGGGATTTCGCATTCACTTCTTAAATCTTATTTCAGCTATGTGTTTCTCATACTTTTCTATGCCTCACATCTTAGGGTTGCAGAAGAGAACCACCATTTTCCTATATACTATGGAACACCCCTGTTAAGAAAAACATACTCACAATTCCCCTGATACTGTTTTAGTCAGGTCTGTGTTCAGTTGGGTTCACTCAACCCGCTTACTGTCACACAGTCTTTTAAATGTTACTCCCAAAATCATAAAGAATTCGGCAAATGTCGAGTTACAGAATCCATTTTATTATAGTGTTTACAAAGTGGTCAGTAAAGACTATTAAGAAGTTATCATAATTTTGAATAGATATGGAAAGTAATATACAAAGCACAGGGAGTCCGGAAGAAACATATCACGGGGTAAAAATATTTGACCGGATCCAACACGACCTGCAGGTAGCCGGTGGTACTATCAAAAAAATTGCATGGGTTGTATTGGCTGTATCCCTGGGGTTGGGAGCATTCGTGCTTGCCATTCGGCCTGAATTATCAAGGCTGGTATTTATAATAGCAAGCACATGCTTCCTCCTGACATCATGGTTAATGGCCAGGCTCATTTACAACCGGACGACACGTAGCCAGGTTTAAATATATTAAACTCCAAATTACTTCATGTCGAATTATCCATATATAGAACTATCTATAGATCGAACTATCTATCGATAGAACTATCTACAGGTCTACAGGGTGACATGAATGATAATAATCGCGGTAGCAAACCAGAAAGGAGGAGCCGGTAAAAGCACAACAGCCGCAAACCTGGCTGCAGCTTTTGCCAGGATGGACCACGACGTGCTGGTCATTGATCTGGACTCATACGGGCGGGCAACAGATATACTGCATCCAAGGGACAGACCGGTGGAATGGTCAGCAGACATGCTCTTTGAAGGCATGTCTCCATCAGAGCTGTATGTTCCTTCAACTGAAAAAGGCGTATATATTATTCCATCATCCCCTGACCTGGTAGAAAGGGAACATAAATTATACGATCTGCCAGGGCGCGAAAGGAAGCTCAGGAACGCGCTTGACAACGACCCTCTTATGCAGGAATTTGATTTCATTATACTGGACACCCCTCCTCATCTGGGGCAGATGCTGACAAACGCAATAACTGCAGCAGACAGGATAATCGTTCCGGTAGCTGATTATTGCAGCATGGAGAGTACCGAATACTTAAGAGCACTCATCGAAGTAGTAGAGTCAAGCGACAACACACTGAGATCCAAAGACTACCTGTTGACAAAGTACAATGACAGGAAAAACATATCACAGGTAGTCCGGTCCGAGCTATCAGCTATCGTAGGCAGCAGCCTGCTGGAATCAACAATACCTGTCAATGTCAGGCTTGAGGAAGCACCCCTTTTTAACAAATCAGTTTTCTCAATAGATGATACATGCAAGGGTGCACTCGCATACAAAGCAGTGGCAGAGGAATTACTATCGCGATGGAGTTAATATCATGCCAAAGGATCTACTGGAACAAAAAGCAAAACAAAACAGGGTAATGTCTGCAGCCGCAAAACACGTCACAGCCCCCGGTGAACAGATAAACGAGCAGGAAAGCATAAAAGGTTTCAGCGAGGAAGAACAAAAGAAAAAAGAAGAAGCGGGAAAATCAAAAACCGTATCAGCCAACTTCAAAAAGGACAGGCTTGACAAACTGGAAACATTAAAGGTCGCACTGGGTACAAAATCAGATTCCGATGCACTCAGATGGATATTTGATAAGATGTGGGAAGTACACGGTGAAAAAATAGAGACAATGGCCAGGCAGAAATCACAGCCGCTTGAACTCTGAAAAATCCTGGCATTGTTAATTAAATATAGATATCTCGTTATTTCTGTATTTCATTAAAAGAATGATCGAATACTTTAGCATTTCAATGCTCCTGGTATAGCACTTTGACTTCCTTCTTAACCTTGCCAGAAAATGCCTGAATATACTGTTGTAACCTTCAACAGTATAAGTTTCTGCTTTTGATTGAGTATGAATCTCCTTCGGAAGGAACTCTGCATATGCTCTCCAGTGATCAGTCATCACTTCTCCAATCTCTTTTTCCTTTAACTTATCCAGAGTTTTTCGCCTGTTTCTGTTCCCCTACTACCAAAAGAGCAGTCGATGAATTTTTTCCCATCTCTATCAACAGCAATCCAGATCCAGCAGTAGTTTTTTTATTCCCGATGTATGTGTGCATCTCATCTAATTCTACGACAGAGATCTCTTTTTGACTTTTTAGTTCCTCTAATTCACTGCCAAATTGCTTGATCCAGTTTTGCACGGTAACATGGCTAACATTTAGAAAACGTCCAATTGAACGAAATCCTAGTCCTTCAAGGTATAATTGTAAAGCTTGTTTTTTCACAGACTCAGGGTATGCTGTTGATTTCTTTTCGACAGTATAATTATATCCACACCCGGAGCACCTGTAACGCTGACGTCCACCAACTATGCCATTCTTTGTGGAATCGGAACTTTTACATCTTGGACAATTCATAAACAAATATATTCATCCATACTATATAGCTATGCTTTATGACCAATGCCCAAATTTTAATTATAGGAATTCTGCAGAGATTCTTAAACTTTACTTCCTGCTTCTACCTTTTCTCTTCCTAGCCCTGCCACCTTTCTTCTTTTCCTCTTTCTCAGTAAAGGATTCCAGCAGCACTATCATGAAATCCCATATTTTCCAGGTAGAAGGGATATGGAGGCATTCATCCGGAGAATGAGGGTTTTTTATTGTGGGACCAAAAGATATCATATCCATACTCTCGTACTTTGAACCGATAACGGCACACTCCAGACCTGCATGGATTATTTCTACTTTAGCCTCTTCAGCAAAAACTGAAGAATAAATCTCCCTGCAACGTTTCAACAGAGGAGAAGACATATCAGGCTGCCAGGCCGGATAGCCGGAATTGTGCTCATAACTTGCACCATATTTCTTTGCTACTGCTTCTATTGATGAAGTGAGAATTGTCAGTCCCGAATCAAAGGAACTCCGCTGGCTTAAGACGATTACTAATTCTCCGTCTTCAATATTTATTGTAGCCAGATTGCTTGAAGTTTCAACAAGTCCTTCTACATCTGCTGACATAGAAACAACGCCATTTGGAAGCTCCTGCAAAAGTCCGATGAGCCGGGTTGTTGTTTCGGTATCTGTTACTCCATTTTGTAAATCAAAAGAAGAAAATTTGTCAATATTAATAGAAATTCCTGATTCAATTCCTAAATATTCAGACCTCATTTTGCTTTCATAGTCTGACATAAGTTTAACTAATTCATCCTGCTTATCTGCCGGAACAACTACAACTGCCTGTGCATAACGGGGAATAGCATTATGCGCAGAACCGCCGCTTATTTCTGCAATTCTTATTTCCATACTGTCTGCAATTGCGTTTAATGCACCGGCGATCAGTTTATTGGCATTTGCACGACCTTCATGAATATCAACACCTGAATGTCCTCCCGCAAGTCCATCGACGACCAGATTGAAACTCACCATATTTTCAGGTATCGGAGAAAAATCAAGTGGTATGCTTATATTGGTGTTAAGACCGCCGGCACATCCGACAGTGAAAATACCCTCATCCTCAGAATCCACATTAAGCAATATTTCCCCGGTGATAAAATCAGGTGTCAGGGCGTTAGCTCCGGTAAGACCTGTTTCCTCATCCACCGTAAAGAGAAGTTCAAGTGGAGGATGCTTTAAGCTTTTATCTTCTGCCAGTGCAAGTGCGATTGCAATTGCTATTCCGTTGTCAGCACCCAGAGTTGTTCCCTGTGCTCTGAGCCACTCACCATCCGCAACAGGAATTATTGGGTCTCTGCTGAAATCATGATCGCTACTCTGCGTCTTTTCACATACCATATCCACGTGACCTTGGATTATAATTGGAGGTAGATATTCGCAGCCTTTTGAACCCGGAACTCCGATAACAATATTGTTCACACTATCGAACTTTACACTAAAACCATGGTTCAATGCCCACTGTTTAAGCCACATGGCTATTTTTTCCTCATTCCCAGAGCATCTGGGTATGCTGCTTACTTTCCTGAAAAGGGTAAGAATATTTTCTGTGACTTCATCCATGGATTTACCTGCCAGAACCGAATTAGATTTTAAATAAATTATTGTATAGTTCTTCTATAAATATCTCAGACAACAGAGATAAGAATGATCCTGGAACAGCTCTGCAAAAATCGGATTTTCTGGTTTCATAGATTTCCTTTTTACATGAGTGACACAAACTTTGCTCTTTTTCATTCCCACAAAACAACTGTAATCTGAAAACAAAATAAGTATCCTCCGAAGGTGGCACAGTCCTATGCTGCTGTACAGAATATAATTCCAAAGCTTAGGATTTTATACTGGGAATTCTGGAGAAGAACTGCAAAGAAAGTACAAGGTATTTGCAGGTTGTTTTTCTTCTTGTTAGAAAACGCCGTCTTTGCCGGACCCTTCGGCATAACTCAAGTTGTTCATGACCCACGACAAGTCATATTGACATGACAAAACCAAACTGCTTACCTTAAAGGTCTAATAGCAGGATTTCTACAGGGCTGATTTCCCATTAAACTTAACACCATAATATAAAAAGGATTAAAGAGCATTTTAAGCTTATTCTTTATTTTATCGGATGAAGCAACTGTATATCAATAAATGATGAAACGTAGCGATCGAAATATTGAATATAAAATATGGTGGAGTGTATATATGAAATCTAAAATTGTTATGGGAGTATTTTTACTAACAATTCTGCTGGCTTCTTTCACGGTATCTGCAAGACCAAATTACATGGCAGCATTCATGCAGCAATATGATGTAAGTGACACGCGGCTTGCAACCTGTGCTATGTGTCATGTGCATCCTAATGGCGGAGGTGCCCGTGATAGTTATGGTATTAGTTATTCAGAAAATGAAAAAGATTTCCTTGCTATAGAAGAACTTGATTCCGATGGAGATGGTTTCACTAATATTGAAGAAATCAGTTCATTGACATTTCCAGGTGATCCTGATGATCATCCGGAAGTAGCCGAAGTTACAGAATCTGAAACAGCAAATGCTGATAATTCATCTAACAATACTGAAAATGAAATAGAAGCAACTGTAAATACTGAAGATACAGTACAGACCGGTAGCGAGTCAGATGTTGAAAGCACAGCAACAGAAGTTCAATCTCCCGGATTTGGAATTATGCTTACTGTTTTTGGAATAACAGCGGTTTTCTATGCAAAAAGGCAAAAAAATGAATGAAAAGCCCCCCTGTTATCATAGTATCTAAAGACGGCCCCTTTATTGTTAAGAACCTGAAAACTCTCAGAAACCCAAAGGGAGTTTTCATAGAAGCAAATTCACCTGCAATTCTATGCAGGTGTGCTGATTCAGAGAAGAAACTATTCTGCGACGGAACGTATATAGATACTGAATTCAAGGGCAGGGTTAACTAAATCGTTTTTTCTTTTTAAGTATCGATTCTCAGAATAATCCCTTGAATCTTGAAACGATACTGTCAGATATGATATGCACTTCCATTGAAAACACCATCCCGGTAATGCTGGCAATGACCAGGCTGGAAGGTATGGCCTCGTAATTAATTCCTGCCATCAGGAAAATTGCAGCAACTATCACAATCAGGTTAAATACAATGGATAATGGTCCGATTACAGGATGGTGAGACAGACCCCTGTGTTTGAATATCTCTTTGTATGGCCACCAGAGTATCCGAAATATTCCCCATCTTTTATAGGGCCTGCTGCTAATATCAAGATCAGGACTCAGGAATAATGTAGCAAAAATATAGGCTGCTGAGAATACGATTATTGTATAGCTATCAAGATAAACGATGCCCGGATCAATACCTTCTTTTACCGCATAATAAAATCCAGCAAGAACAATTGTAAGCACTGCTGCATTTATGGCATCATGAGTTTTTCCATCCGGCATGCTATATTCATTGATGTAATAGAATATATTATGATCTGATGATTTTAAACTAGTTGTTAAGGCTGCCATGACCTGATTTGATACGCTCTACCAATTTTTCTGTAGTTATTAAAAGAGATACATATATACATCCAGCACCATAATTTACGACTATACTTATTTTTCTTTTGTCAAAGTTTGGTTTCAGAATACTTTTTCAACCGATTCAGCCAAATAAAGGGAGTTGACTTTGAGTATCAATACATAAAGATTATCAGCAATTTCTATGGGAACAAAACTCAATTGGGTAAGCCCATCTGTTAAACTCTCATGAATACCATCATATTTTGAAGGTACAATTAGGAAAAAAGTTGCGAAATCATGCTCATACTAAAAAAAGTTAAAAAGAAAATATTCAGAAGAAAGTGCTTTTTCTTTTCTTCTGATTTTGCATAATCTTTTATGCAGTTTTAATTATGGTTCCAATCCTTGCCAATGTATATGTTACTATTTCTTCATCTCATCATACCATATTAAACAGACAAACTACATCATCAAAGCCAAAAGTACCGTCTCCTGTCAAGTCCTCGTAGAGTCCATCGCCGTCTAAATCATTGGGAGGGTATGTCTGGCCAGGAATTATCATGTCATAAACTGTGTATGGAGCAACATCCAGATCGTCGTTCACATATGAAATATGGGAATATACAACATTACCATTGTTTATTCCTTGGAGCAAACCTACAATTTCAATGGAATTATTATCCAACATTTTAAACACAGGTGACCCACTGTCACCGTTTATTGCAGATGCATTCATTGTACATTGATGATACAGCCTACCACAATGGAAATTCCACACTTCCTCGTCATCATTAATAACAGTCCCTCCCTGCAGGTTACTAATAATACCTGCAAAGTAAACATAATCTCCTTCTTCTGAATCTGAAAATGATTCAACAAAAAAGTCATCATTACTTCCAATAGTTGGATTATATACTTTTGGTAAAACTGCAAAAGTAGAATCACACGGAACCCACGCAGAGTCTGAATAGTCTAAGTCACTTTCTCTTGTTGCTTTGCCCAATTTGTAATCATCATCTCCATAGTCATAAGGCTGCCATATCTGGTACTGGGTATCATCCACAACATGTTCTGCGGTTACATAGCCTGTATTTCCATATTCATCAATTGCAGCAAATCCAAGCGTTCCAACGCCATAATGCTGTGTTTCATTAAGGTGGATCTGTATTCCACCAATAGCAGGGCGAAAGGTAATCCAGTTTTCTGCTTTAGCATCAAGATTGCCCAATTCTGAAAACGAAATTAATGGATTTGTAAAATATAATAGAGCAAGAACAAATAATTAATGATTTACGGATTTTCATTTTTACACTCCCTTAAAATCCTCTTTTACTACAGATAAAAGCTAATATTACCAGAGATACTACAATTGGGATGCCTATGCCTGATGCTTTGTGACTTGTTTCGGCGTCATTTTCAGAAACAACTACATCTTCCTCTATCGTATTGACTTCTGTTGTAGATAATGATATTGTAGGACCATCTAATTTAAAGACAATTGGGATATTTTCAATACCAATCTCTTTTCCTCTCTGGTAGTATATTTCATAAATTTCATTCATTGTTTCTCTATCAATACTTTTTTCTACAAATTCTGGAAGAGTCAAATTTTCTTCTTTTAATATTTCATCCAATGTTGTTGTTGTTGTTGGATCGTAGTCTTGATATATATTCCAGCCAACTACAATATATTCGTCTTTGGAAGCGCTTAAAGATACGATAAAGTCTCCCCAGTAGGGGATTGTACTATTTGAAATATCTATGTTATTTTTGCTTGCGGTTTCAACCATTAGATTTGTTGTAATTGAATCATTTCTACCAATGTAGCGTTTTATTTCACGGTCTTTGGCAATCTCATCATCTTCAATACTGCTATACACTTCCTTTATTTTCTTGGCAAATTCTTGCTGTTCCTCTTCATTTTCAAACTCTGGTATTACTCCATAGGCATCAACAAAATATTCATTTGATTTTTTGACTTCTTCAAACCCAACACCCGGATGTACAAAACTATCCGATAGATCGCTTGAATTTCCAGCTGCATTTCCTACATTCATAACAGTAATTATAGCTATGATAAGTAGTGCATACATAAACCCTAAATTTATTTTATTTCCCATTGACTTTCTCCTTATTGTTGCTATTAGTTGTATCAAAAATCTATCTATATACGGCAATTTTTTTGATACTAACCTCCAATTATTTTAGTTCACATGTATAGTTATGCATTTAGCTATGATATGTAATTGTAATTGATAACAGTTTTGTATTTGTTATGCGAAAGTGGTGGTAGTTTCGTGGTTAAAATATCTATAACTAAAGTAATTAGGTGGATATATGACAGTAAAAATATGGTATTAGCTATGACTTCCTTTTTGAGGCCGTCTAATTAGATCTTCGGCATAAAAGCTTATCCTTTTTTTTCGTCATCTTCATCATCTATCTTTTTTTTTTGGGGGGGGGGCGGCAGCTATAAATAGCATAAATCTGGCCCGCCTCATGGCTAAAAAAGTAATGATGTATGGAGGAGTCCAATTTGAGGACTCTATTGAAAACTATCTGAACAGGGAAAGCGCCTCAATTTGCCAATTCCTGCACTTTCTCTGCATAGAAGATATTTCACAGTACTTAGAGCGTACTGTGTATGCCAACAAAAGTTGGCATTACAAATATAACATTTCCTCAATGATAAAACTCTTCATTGTTATGTGTTTCAGGCAGTTATCTTATGAGAAAACTGTCGCCTCATTAACAGAAGAAGAGGCAATACTACTCGCTTTTTGCGATAACAATGGTGTTGTAAAACTTCCTTCATCAAAGACCTTACATAATTTTGTAAAATATCGATTAGGAGAAGATGGAATAACTGAAATAATGATGTTAGTTGGAGAAAGAATCCTTAAACTTGCTCAAATAAAAGAAGCTAAGATCGATTCAACTCCGCTTGAAGCTTCAAGATACGATAAATATGCGGATTATAATCCTCATTACAAATGCAAGATGGACAAAGCTCATATCACGATGGTAGGAACTTATCCCGTGTTCATGACACATACAAATGGCAAAGCAGGAGATACTCATGAACTCATCAAACACATTCAAGCATTGAAGAAAATGAATGCTGATATTGACATGTATTCTGCAGATACGGGTTATAAAGCATTCAAGAATCAT
The DNA here is from genome assembly GCF_963665675.1 of uncultured Methanolobus sp. Classification (NCBI taxonomy): domain Archaea; kingdom Methanobacteriati; phylum Methanobacteriota; class Methanomicrobia; order Methanosarcinales; family Methanosarcinaceae; genus Methanolobus; species uncultured Methanolobus sp. The sequence continues at coordinate 3,144,336 of NZ_OY762426.1, forward strand.
GCAGATATCTGGTATCATTTGAATGCAAGGCCAGTTATTGCATATCCAAAAAATGCTGTGATCAGCAAAGAGGGCGAAATGGACAAAATCGACCATTGGGTAAATAAAATGTGGTTCCTGGGTGGGAATATACTTGCAAGTACTGAAGAAAAACTAAAATTCCTATATGAGATTGGAATGTCTAAACAGGTTGGGATGAACTTACGTAATCAAAATATGAGGGATGAATCGTTCTATGAGCTATACAAGAAAAGAGGAGAATGCGAATCAAAGCACGGACACATTAAAGATGTAGTCAAGTTCGACATCAGAAGAGTTAGAGTAGAGAGTAGAAAACTCTACTCTCTACTGAGTTTTGTATCGTATCAGTTACTTGTACTTACAGAAATACAGAATGGGTTTGAGAAAAGAAATTCATTTGGAAGCTTTTATTGAAAATGTTTGTCTAATTAGAATAGAGGTATTTGGAAGCTAATTAGATAACCTCTTTTTAGGAAAATGTCTAAAGTAAAAATTTCCAGATTTTTAATCTGGAACAAACACAATCAATCCTTTTTGTGTTCCTGTCGCAAGGAATACTCAGAAAAATTATCCTTTTAAAATTATTGTGCTAAATAAATAGAAAATAGGATACCTACAAAGCCAAAGTTTAGGATTTTGATCAGATATTAAAAGACCCATACCGGATAATATATAATCTTCTCCATTTATATTGAGTATCAGGAGATTAAGATGTTGAAGCTTACAGAAAAGGTGGTTATAACAATTATAATTCTGGCCATGCTCACGTTGGCAGTTTCAGTTTCTGCCTGTGTTGATAAAGAATCATTCAGGGAGAGTGATGCAGAGGAAATAGTAGTTAGTGCATCAAGTATTTCTAATGTTACATGGGAATGGGCCGGTACCATTGAACATGATGCAAAGACACCATTAGTTGTTCCGGACCCTAAGAAATACACGATTATGTTCATGGAAGATGGAACCTATAATATTGTTGCAGACTGCAATACCGGAAGTGGGACATATGTCCTTGATAACGATAGTGTAACACTGAATCCCGGTGCAATGACACTTATGGAATGCGGAGAAGATTCTATAAGTAATAAGTACCTTGCATATCTGGGGAATGTAGATGCGGTTGTGCTTGAAGGTGAGCAATTAAAACTGTATCTGAAAGGCGGTGACGACAGAATGCTTTTCTCACTGCAGTACTGAGCATTCTGGATTAATACACAAGATATAATTCCTTTAGCGGTCATTATAACTTCAAATGGATGAAGAAAAATTCAATGATCTGAAAACATGGTTTGAGGATTATGTCAGGTCATTTCATTCAGATGACAGTTTTGTCCGGCAGAATGTGATACTTAAGGAGAATCATAGTATCAGGGTATGTGAGAATGCTGCCCTGATAGCTGCTTCTGAAAATATGGATCATAAAGAATATTATCTTGCAAAGGCGATTGCACTTCTTCATGACGTAGGACGATTCGAACAGATAAGCAAATACAGAACGTTTAAAGATAGCGAATCTGAAAACCATGCTGTTTTAGGTGTGAAAATCCTGAAAGCTGAAAAAGTACTTGAAAAACTTCCGGTGACTGAACAACGAATAGTTCTTTTTTCCATTGTTAATCACAACAGGTTCAGAATTAAAGGTAATCCTGACAAAAAAGCTCTTTTTCATGCAAAACTCATAAGAGACGCAGACAAACTTGACATCTATAAAGTGCTGCTGGATCATCACAACAAAAGAGATGAACAACCAAATCCTGCACTTGATATGGGACTGCCTGATATCCCGGATTATTCATCTGAAATTGTAGGGGAAATCCTGGAAAACAAGGTTGCAGGTATCAGTCATGTAAGAACATGCAATGATATGAACCTCACTCGTCTGGCATGGCTTTTCGATATGAGTTTCAGGGAAACCTTCCATCTTGTAAGAGAGCGTCGATTCATTGATAAATTGATAGCAACCCTGCCGCAAAATGAAGAAATTACTTCCCTTCAGCTCCATCTGAACAGATATCTGGACATGATGCTACAAAACCATAATCTGTGTGCCTCTGATGCAAACACTGAAGTCTGACGCGTTGCATCTTCTTTTCTTAATTAATTCTGTATAGTTGGCCCGTGAATATGGATTCAAATTAATTTGTAATTCTGGAAAGCTTTTTATCTAACCGTAATTATATCATAATTGTTAATTATATTGCTTGTGGGATATAGCTGGTATGTCAGACTTTAATAGATATAAAAAACTGGTCTCTGATCTTCCTGTTGGTATCATATGTTCTGATCTCAATGGGAATATCACGTTTGTCAACAAGTTCCTTATTCAAAACCAATGGTTCACAGCGGAAGAGTTGGCTGATGGTAAGAACATATCTTTAATCAGATCTAAAGGATCTGAATTCAGAGATTTGTTCGAAGAAAGTCTGAAGTTAAATTATGAAGCTGAGAGGATGGTCCGGCAAACTGAGAGCAGTAACGGACTGTTTCTCAGGATCAGGATGAAACCGGAAACAGATGATAATGAACAGGTTACCGGCCTTATTTTTGTCATCGAAGAGATTTTAGCAGGGGCAGATATCTCCAGCCGATTTCAGAGATATATGGTAGAAGACATCATAGAAGAAACATATCTGGAATTTAAAGATTTACCTGTAGCTGATATAGATGACAGTATTATCAAATCCCTGCCGTCCATTGGAAAAATAACAGAGTCTGATGTTATCTGCATTTTTCAGTTCACTTCTAAAGGCCGGACATTCTGTGATCATAGCTGGCACAGAAATCAGGATGATTTTCCCAGGGAAGAAAAGCTTAAAAAATTTGTTATGGCAAACCCTGACTGTTTTAACATTACAGACAAAAAAATGTTCATCCTCAGCAACAATGACCTGAGTAAAATAGAATGTCTGGGAGAACAATTATCTGGCATTTTTGACGGAGATAACAATTCATTAATTATTGTTCCCATGTACGGGCACAGGCATAAAATCGGTTTCATATGTATTAGTTCTTCTATTGAATCTGAAAGCACAGACCCTGAATTGTTACGCCTGTTTAATTATCTTGGTGAGATTTATGTTAATGCCCTGGAACACAGGAATGCCGACAAGCTTCTGCTTAAGAGTGAAGAAAAATATCACAGGATATTCAAAGAGATACATGATATCTATTATGAAGCGGACCTGGGAGGGATTATCCTTACAATAAGTCCGTCTGTCCAGTATTACCTTGGATATGAAGACAGTGAACTTATTGGTCGTTCCATACAGTTGCTCTACAAAGACCCACATGACAGAAATGCGTTCCTTCGTGAAATTGTAAAAAATGGTTATGTTTCCCATTATGCAATAACACTTGCAAATAAAAATGGCAGTACGGTCTACATTTCGGTAAATGCTCATCTGGTCTATGAAAACGGTATTCCTACTATGATAGCCGGAATGATAAGGGATGTCACAGAGCTAAAGAAAGCTCATATGGAACTGAAAGAACAAAAGAAGCTCCTGGCAAGCACTTTTGAATCAATCCCGGATCTTCTTGTTGTAGTAGACCATGATTACAACATAATCCTTAGTAACTGGAAAGGTCATGAATATTTCAAAAACGAGAATAAAATTCCTGGTGTCCTGTGTTACAAAACTTTCCGGCAAAAGGATAAACCCTGTGAACCATGTTTACCATTCAGTGTTTTTGAGTCCGGTGAAATACTGACTTATCAAACGCATAACGATGTAGATGATACATTCCGCGAGGTACGTGTAATACCAATATTTGACAATGAGGGCAATGTCTCAAAAATACTGGAACATGTAAGGGATATTACCGAGCAGAAGAGGGCTGAACAGGAGATAATTGACGCAAAGATCATTGCAGAAACTGCCAGTAAGGCAAAAAGTGAGTTCATTGCAAACATGAGCCATGAATTACGTACTCCTCTGAATTCAATAATTGGCTTCTCAGATTTTCTGCTTGACGGGACTTTTGGAAAGCTCAATAATAAGCAGAATAGATATACTTCAAATATATCCAATAGTGGCAAGCATCTCCTGATGATAATAAATGATATTCTGGATATATCTAAAATTGAAGCAGGTGAAATGGAGCTGAGACCTGAATCTTTTGCCATTCAGGAAACAGTTGAGGAAGTCATCAATATAATGCTTCCTCAGGCACATAAAAAAGGCATTCGTCTCACAAACAAAATAATAGGTGCTTTAACCGTAAATGCAGACCGTGCTAAAATAAAACAGGTTCTTTACAACCTGTTAAGCAATGCAGTCAAATTCACACCAACAGGTGGGTCGGTCAGCATAGGTGCAAATATAAACGATGAACTGCTAACAATAATTGTTTGTGATACAGGCATTGGTATTTCAGCGGAGGATAAAGAAATATTATTCCATCCGTTCAAACAGATTGATTCCTTCTACAACAGGCAGCATGAAGGAACAGGTCTGGGACTTGCACTTGTCAGCAAGATCATAGAAATGCATAATGGAAGCATCAATGTCAACAGTGAGCCGGGGAAGGGGAGCTGTTTTATTGTTAAAATACCAGTGGAACAGAAGAAACTGAAGTCAGACAAACTTTAATTTGCTGACGATCACGTTTTTTGTGTCCGGACAAAATAATCCAATAAATTCAGAGACAGCAGCAGGTGACTTATTATTCAGGAATACAATCATTTTTTACCAGTGATTCTAATCATCATTCTTTTGTCTTTTGTTTCTTACGGATGCATTGATATACAAACACAGGAAGTATCTGCAGATAATGGTACAGAGAATAATCTCAGCACAGATATGGTCCTTGGTTCTAATCATGTAAATTACACACAGACACTCAAAAAAACCGGGATACTGGAACTTGATAATGAATATTCTGTGAAGGTTCTGGATATTAACAAACAAAGTGAAAGTGTTTATCTCTCTTTTAGAAAAGACGGCAATGAATATGCCACAAGCACCATGTTTACAAATAGAACATACAATGTGAAAGACACAAACGGAGAGAATATCATCTATAATATCAGGGTTGACAATATACCCGAAAGTAGTTTTATTGTCAATCTAAGCTATACGACATATCCTGCAATAGCTCTTGAGACCGGAATATATGAGGGGAAACAAACCCGGACCGATGTCAAAATAAACAGTGATACTATCATCAGGACCTATCGCTGGGAATATGACAATACTGAATTCTCAGTTGAATATGAATATGATACGGAATCATATGATTCATATTCTGAAAGAAGCCGGAACAGGGATTTCAGTCATTTTGTTAATGACCCCTATGATGACGAACTTATATCAATGATCACGGGACAGATGGCTGAAATATCTGAAAAAAGCGGATATGTTAGGGATGAGATTCCTTATATTGTTATGGCCTTTGTGCAGTCCCTCCCATATGTAAGTGACAGTGTTTCAGCAGGCTATGATGAGTATCCGCGTTTTCCTTTTGAGACTCTATATCATGGAGGAGGAGACTGTGAGGATTCATCCATACTTCTGGCGGCGTTGCTTTATGATATGGGCTATGGTGTTGCACTCGTAGAGTTTCCTGGACATATGGGTGTGGGTGTGAAAGGTTCACAGGTCCTTGAAGGCAGTTATTATGATTATGCAGGTACACGCTATTACTATCTTGAGACAACAAATTCAGGATGGAATGTGGGTGTGATACCAGAGGAATATGCTGATCTTGAAGCCTCCGTCCAGCCGGTTCTCACCTCGTATCCGCAGCTTCAGGTAGAATTTAGCGGAAATGCCAGGGGAGATGGGTACACAGGCTATGCAGATCTGGAAATCAAAGTCAGCAATATAGGATCAGCTGTTGCTGAAAATGTAGTAATTTACTCTGCTCTTGAAAGCACAACTGACAATATGGTATGGGATGATCACAGAATCGACACTGATTCGGATCTGGATGTTGACGGGACCATAGAGTACTCAATATATGACCTCAGTGTCCCGGCTGGTGAAAGATACAGAGTCGGTATACGGGCATGGGGATCAAATACAGGGACAGAATATGTTTACAGTGACTGGATGAGTTTTTAGACAATGTAATATTCTGAAGAAAACGCAAAAAAGGTTAAAGCAGGAAAATATTCTTAACTCATTCCTGCTCTTTTGGTCAGATCACATATGCTTTTAATGCAGGTAAACCGTTAAAAGCGACGGAACTGTAACTCTGTGTATAGGCGCCCGTAGTGAATATGTAAAGCCTTTCATTCTCACGAAGGCTTTCAGGGAATGCATATTTATGATTCTCATACAGAATATCCATGCTATCACATGTAGGACCTGCCAGGATTACTTCTTCTTCATATCCTCTACTTTCCGAGTATACAGGATATTTGATGCATTCATCAAGTGTTTCTATGAGTCCGCCAAATTTTCCTATATCAAGATACACCCATTTGTACTGGTTCATTTTCGCTTTCTTTGAGATCATTATTACTTCTGTTACAATTACACCGGCATCAGCAGTTAATGAGCGTCCGGGTTCTATTATTATCTCAGGATGGTTGTCTCCGAAGTCTTCTTTTATGAAACGAAGGATTTCATGTGCATAGGTTTCAAGTTCGTTGGCCGGTGACAGGTATTTTGCGGGAAAACCTCCTCCGAGATTTATCATTTTAAGCTGAATTCCCTGAAGAGACACTGCTTCAAAGAGATATTTACATTTTGAGATGGCGTTATCCCACTGCCCGATATCGCGTTGTTGTGAACCTACATGGAAAGAAAGACCATAGGGTTCCAGTCCCATTTCATTTGCCTGAAGTATGAGTTCATAAATCATATCAGGGTGTGCACCGAATTTGCGGGACAGGGGCCAGTCTGCACCGTCACTTTCGGTAAGCAGGCGGAAAAATACCCGGGAACCCGGAGCATTTCGTGCGATTTTATTCAGGTCGCTCTCGGAATCAGTTGCAAAAAGGCGAATACCTTTCTTGTATGCGTAAGCAATGTCTTTTTCCTTTTTGATAGTGTTACCATAGCTGATCCTCTCTGGCCAGACGCCAAGCCTCAGGAGCTGATCGATTTCATACACAGATGCAGCATCAAAACTGGAACCTTTATTTCTCAGGGAAGAAATGACCTCATCAAGGGGATTTGCTTTCATTGCATAATATATCTTAACAAAAGGCATGTTTTTGACAAGTTCATCATACATTTTTTCCACTTTGGACAGGTCTACAATAAGAAAAGGAGTTTCTTTGTCTTTAGAAAACTCTTTTATTCTTTTAAAATCGGCCTCTGATGTGAAATCACTCAGAGGAAATTCGTATTGTACCTTTCTCATAATTACTCCTTTTAAATGTTCAAATATTTGCTATAGCACAGTATTATGACTAATAAACAGTTTAAAATCATTATAAATCATAAATACTTGATAATTCAATTCCATTATCATTTTAAGTATTTAAAACTGATTGATAATTGATTATAAATGAAAATATGCAGTTTATTCAAAAAATATATGACATTTAAGAGCAGTTACACTAATTAGTGCAATAGGCTCTTTAAAAACAGCTAATATATGCAATTTATTCTATACGGGATCTGCCTTTTCCTTTGACAGGGAGCGTGAAGGAAAATTCGCTTCCTTTCCCGATTTCACTTTTAACCCAGATATTTCCACCATGCATTTTAACAAATTTCTTAATGATGGCAAGACCAAGTCCACTTCCCCTGTACTTGCGTGTCGAAGAACCATCTACCTGATAAAATGGGTTAAATATCTCCTTAATGTCATCTTCAGAAATACCAATTCCTGAATCAGCAACAGATATCTGTATCTTGTTTTCTTCCTTAAAATATACATTAACGCTTATAGATCCATTTCCGGGAGTGAATTTCAGCGCATTATCAATCAAATTGTAAAGTATCTCTTTGACCTTTGTCCTGTCAGCTATTACATCAAGCTGTCTAATGTCCGATTGCAGCTCAAGTGAAATTCCTTTTCTTCCGGCCAGTATGAACATCATAGAATGAACGTCATGGACAGTGCGGATAATATCAAATTTAGTATAATCCAGTTCCATTTCCCCGAATTCCATCTGTGAAATATCGAGAATATTATTAATAAGATTCAAAAGCAGGGTACCACTCTTAAAAATATTTTCAACATGTTTCGTTTGTTCCTCATTAAGATCGCCGGAAATACCTTCAAGAAGCAGGTCTGAAAAACCTATGATAGAACTAAGCGGGGTTTTCAGTTCATGACTGGTATTGGCCAGAAACTCAGCTTTGCTGCGATTCGCATTGTCTGAAATCATCTTCGCTTTCAGTATCTCCTTTTCCGCTTTCTTTCTTTTAGTAATATCACGGAAAAAAACCAGGGCTCCGTCTTTACCTTCGTAGTTAACAGGAACTGCTGTAACCTCTGCAACAAAAGAACTTCCGTCAAGTCGCAGGCATATTTCCTCCATCAAAGGAATTGCTTGTTTTTTATTGTTTAAAATATCAATCTTCTCATTTATTCTTTCATGTGAATCAGGGTGGATGCAGTTAACAACTGGCTTTCCCTTTAATTCATCTAAAGACTTAGCTCCCAAAAGCTCCATTGCTGTCGGGTTAAGGTATGTGAATTTACTTTCAGTCTGAACAAAAATGGCTTCGGGAGCGCTTTCAACAAGCAGCCTGAAACGGGATTCACTTTCCTGAAGTGCTCTCTGTGCTTCCCTTTCCTCGGTCTGGTCACGGAATACAAGCACCACACCGGATATATCGCCTTCTTCATTTATGATTGGGGAGCCACTGTCAGCTATAGGAGTTTCGTTTCTGTCTCTGGAAATAAGAAGTGTGTGGTTAGCCAGACCAACGATATTTCCTTCCCTGAGGACTTTTTGGACAGGACTTTCAACCGTTTTCCTGCTATCCTCATTTATTATCCGGAATATTTCTTCAAGTTTTTTGTCTTTGGCTTCAAGTTCATTCCATCCCGTTAGCTCTTCAGCAATTCGGTTCATCTGCCGGAGATTCCCGGAAGTATCAGTTGTGATCACTCCGTCACCTATGCTATACAAGGTTGTCCTGAAAAGTTTTTCACTTTCGCTGAGTGCCTGTTCAGCAATTCTTTGATTAGTTACATCATGAATTATGGAACAAAGAACTGTTTTTCCCTCAATCGGTACCGGGCCACTGTATACATCAACATCCCTGACTGATCCGTCTGAAAGTAAATGTTTAAAATGGAAATAACTACGCTGTTCTTTTCTGGCAAGGTCCATTTCTGCTTTGGTTTCGTCCATAGAAAGATTATTAATATCGGCAATATTCATTGTGCAAAGTTTTTCATGGTTCCAGCCATAATAATCTACAGCTGCAGGATTCACATCAAGAATAGCCCCGCTATCCGGATCAACTATAAGCATAACAGATTTGTTCTGTTCAAAAAGGCCACGATACCGGGCTTCGCTTTCTTTAACCCGCTCTTCCATTACTTTGCGCTGTGTAACATCAGTAATAAAACCTTCAAGTGCTACTATATCACCTTTGGAATCAACTACTCCTTTACCTTGTTCCCACACCCATTTTTCTTCGCCTGAAGCAGTTTTTATTCTGTATTCGGCCTGGAAGGCTTCATCTTTTTCAAGGGATTTCTGCCATTTGTTCCATACGTAATCCCTGAATTCAGGTTCAATGAGATCATTGAATGAGATTTTCCTGTTATCCACAATATCTTCCGGCTTATATGCTGTAAGTTCAAAACATCCCTGTGATATAAACCGCATTGTCCAATCCCTGTCAAGGTCGCAGCGATAAGCAATACCCGGTAAATTTGAAAGAAGAACAGATTTACTCCTTTCACTCTCTATAAGCCCGCTTTCAAGCTTTTTGCGATCACTTATATTCCTCAGAAAACAGAATAAGCCATGGGAATCCGTAGTTGTGTAAATGGCGCTGACTTCAATATCAATTATATTCCCATCTTTTGTACGATGGTGGGTTTCGAATAAATCTTTGCCGGTTTTGATGGTTCTGTCAATCTGATATATGATTTGCCTTTCATCCATATCGACCTCCAGATCAGATATCTTCATATCCAGCAATTCTTTGTAGGAATAACCGGACATTTCACAATATTTTGCATTTACGTCCAGTATTCTGCCTTCTTTATCTATGTACCAGAAACCATCAACTGTCATTTCTGTGATAATACGATACCTTTGTGCGTATTCAATGTCTTTTTTGTTCAGATGTCCATGGTTTTTTTGTGACATACATAATTGGATGGAAGCCAGCAGTTGCTCATCGGAGACAGGCCATACAAGACAACCGGAAAATGACATTTCAGCAAGTTCAATGATATCCTGTTTAGTTGCTCCGGAAATAATCGGAAGCACAGGAATTCCACATGACTTCAACATTCCTTTCAGTTTAGCTGATAGTCCTCCAAAATCGGATTTTATCCTTAAGATTACAATATCCTGCTCTCCTTCGTACAATGGACTTTTTCTGTTTAAGATAGAAAAATCATCTATATTACTATCAAAGACAGTATGTCCCATAGACTTGAGTTTTTCTGACAGTTCCCGTGTTTTAGATCTGTCTTCAGAAAGCAACAATATTTTGACCATTCCACCATCTTTAAACTGTTCTGATTTAAAAAAAGTATTTAAATCATATAAATAAGTGACGGACTATGCTATCCTTTCCGGCAGTTTCACTCATCAGATTCACCTATAAGCTCAGGGAATGAACCAAGTTCAAGTGTAGTGTTTACAAGAATCTGCTGACTGAGTGGTATTGTAATTAAAATGCCTATTATATAGATCAATAAATTGAAATAAATGGGCCATCCCAGGAAAAAACCTGCATAATAAGGCAGTGAGCCCACAAGTGCCACCAGGCCTGCTATCAGGCTTATTATTACACTGGTAATAATATTTTCTTTTACTAATTGTATGCTTTCTGAAAGAGCTTCTGTTATTTCATAACCTTTGATAACATAAAGTGGGAGCAAGTACATCATGAAAAATGCAGGTATCAGAACTATACATAAAACCACAAGGTAAATCAAAACCATAATTGCTATGCTTGCGGATTCTGGTAACGCAGATCCTGCTGCATAAATTATAGCAAATCCTATTATTCCGCCAATTATAAGCAGTATAATTGCAGCGATCATGATAACAACACCGATTATCATCATAAAAAGCATATATTTCCAGCTACGTACAAAATTTCCATTTCTGAATCCATCCAGAATATCCATTCCGTTAACAATCTCATTTCTTGCGCCTTTTGTAAGCATCATAATATACCCATAAAGCAGAGGAGGAGCAGTGATGAACAGTATTGATCCAAAAAAGGCAATTACTGTTGCAATCGTATAAGCAATAAAATTACTCAGAACCTCTTTAAACGAATTAGCTAAAAGATTACCATATTCCATTTGATCACTTTTCTTTATTTTCTTAAGCAAAAAATAATAATTTATTGATAAGTTGTATTCTATTAAAAGCTATGTCACGTCAGGTTACATTTGTTCACTGTAAATTGTAATGAATCAAAATAAAATGCAAAAGCATTTGAATCATAAGTTTCCTGAATTAATGGGGGTTCTGGATTTTGAATCTATTAATTGTAATATCTGGTTTACTTCTAATTGCTTTATGTATTCTTCATATTGTTTTTGGGGAAAAGAACTATTTCAACACTAAAGAGAAAAGAAGCATTGCCGATTATGTTCCCTATCACCAGATTTCAGTTGTAATGTTCCTTGAAGGTGCTGGGATGATCTATTCCGGATTTAATTTCAATTTGCAACTCTCAGTTTTTATATTGCTTTTAATCCTGGCAAGCCTGACGACTTTTGCAGTGATATGTATAAAAGAAAATGAATCAGGAGTAATTAAGACATCTATACCACAATTCATTCTTTTTGGAATTGTCATCCTGCTCATTGTTCTTGGAATCTCTCAGGAAATGACATTCTGATCCATTCCATATTTTCCTGCCAAAAACTAAAATAGGTTGCATGCTCTTCTTTATTATATGAGTTCAATTCACGAAGATCTGGTCAAATCGCTCAACTCCAAACAGGGATCATATGTAAATCTGGAACTGCCTGATCCGACAAACGGTGAATATCTGCTCGGAGTTTTCCATATGAAACCCGGTGGAAAATTCAATATTCTGCAGGCAGCCGCTGAAGTTGCAGCCGAATCGTCAACAGGTACTAACTTTAAAGTTACTACTGAAACTTCTTTTTCCAGGGTCATGAATGCTCTGGTATATCAACTTGATACAGATCGCGAACTTATATGGATCGCATATCCGTGGAGACTTTTTGACAGGGGAGGAAATGTACAGAACATACTCACCTATATTGTGGGCAACATTCTCGGAATGAAGGAAGTTGCAGCCCTGAAACTTCTGGATGTATGGTTCCCCCCTTCAATGCTTGAACAGTATGATGGTCCAAGCTATACAGTCGATGACATGAGAAAATATCTTGATGTCTATGACAGGCCCATCCTTGGAACCATAGTCAAGCCAAAAATGGGACTTACATCTGCTGAGTATGCAGAGGTCTGCTATGATTTCTGGGTTGGTGGTGGTGATTTTGTCAAGAACGATGAACCACAGGCAAATCAGGATTTCTGTCCATACGACAAGATGGTCATACATGTGAAAGAAGCAATGGACAAAGCTGTCCGTGAAACCGGGCACAAGAAGGTACATTCTTTCAATGTTTCATCTGCTGATTTTGACACCATGATAGAACGGTGCGAGATGATAGTCAACGCAGGTTTTGAATCTGGAAGCTATGCATTCCTCATTGATGGAATAACAGCAGGCTGGATGGCTGTCCAGACACTCAGAAGAAGATATCCTGGTGTTTTTATCCATTTCCACAGGGCAGCCCATGGAGCATTCACAAGACCTGAAAACCCACTTGGATTCTCAGTACTTGTTCTCTCTAAATTCGCAAGACTTGCCGGTGCTTCAGGAATTCACACAGGGACTGCAGGTGTGGGTAAAATGCAGGGCACTCCAAAGGAAGATGTGGTTGCAGCACATGAGGTACAGTACATGAGTGCGGAAGGTCATTTCTTCAAACAGAGCTGGTCAAAGATACCTGATACTGACAAAGATGCTATTGACATCGTAAATGAGGACATCGCTCATCATGTTGTGCTTGAGGACGACAGCTGGAGAGGTATGAAGAAATGCTGTCCGATTGTCTCAGGAGGACTAAATCCTGTAAGACTGAAGCCTTTTATTGATGTCATGGGAAATGTTGATTTCATAACAACCATGGGGTCCGGTGTACATGCACATCCGGGAGGAACCCAGGATGGTGCTAAGGCTCTTGTGCAGGCGTGTGAGGCATATCTACAGAATATTGATATTGAGGGATACGCAAAGACCCACAAGGAACTTGAACAGGCAATCGAATACTTCACAAAAGCATCAAAAGAAGCTATGTAATTTTAAACTACTTCAAGGCTGGCAGAAATGAAATTCAAGGATATCAGGGATGTTGTAGACTGGAATGTCTACTGGCTGCTGTTCATGGTGGCAGAATTTTCATTGCTGGCAGCACTTCCTTATGCAATAACAATGTCAGGTGATCTGTTATATGATATGGCAGTTTTTATCCCTCGTATCCTGGCTGCACAATTTGCCAGGTCCACCGTCATTTTCCTGATAGGTATATTTGCAGGTTTGTATCTTGGAAAAAAAGTGGGCTTGGGAACTCCTGTCCTCAGTTCTATCTTTGAAAAGAAGAGATTACCTGTGGATTTCAATTCCACCTTAAAAATATCTTTAATCGCCGGTATATTACTTGCAATACTAATTGTTATTCTTGATCAGTTTGTATTTTCGATCTATTCAGACTCGCTACTGGCTTATCTGACAACTCCTCCATTATGGGAGCGAATTTTATATTCATTTTATGTAAGTATAGTTGAGGAAATCGTCTTACGTTTTTCCCTGATGACGCTTCTGGTATGGATAACATGGAAAATAAAAAAGGATAATGAAGGTAAACCAACTACTATTGGTGTCTGGTCACCAATAATATTGGTGAGTTTATTTTATGTTCTGCTTAACCTTTTTTTCTCCCGTGAAAGTATGGATTCAGTTTTTGCCCTACGTCTAAGCATCTTCAATACACTGGGTGGAATTGTTTTTGGATGGATTTACTGGAAAAAAGGACTGGAGTACTCTATCATCACTAACCTGACCGCCAGTCTGATGATCTTTGTTGTATTCGGTTCACTGCTTCATTGAACTATAAAATGAGTAAATTTGCGAGTCAATGAAAAACGAAAAAGAGAGGGCTTGGGAACTCTAATGACAATAACCCCGGCCTTAAAGGCCTGAATCCCCTTTGCTCATACTCTATTATGAATGTGATGACTAAAGTTTACTAAAGCCCGAACGTAACAAACCTGGTGTGTGGTTGTGTGGGAGTAATGTGGCAGGTCTGTTATCGTTCATGTGCTTTTGTAGTTTTGCTTTAGTTTCTTTCAATCAAGGCCATATCGTACCACCGTATATGGTCATGCAGTCTTTAGCATGTTTAGCTTGAATGACTGCAATTCCTAATATTATTTTCAACTATATAAATATATGTATAGTTCAATATATAGTGAGTATCATCATTATCATATTTTACATTTAGAGAGTTTAGCTAAATACATCAAATTATACTTCAACCACTATTATCTTGAAAGTAAGTGCTTTACCTGCTAGTGGATGATTGAGATCAAAGGTCACTTCATCTTCTGTCAGGTCAGCGATCTTTGCAGGGATCGTTTGTCCATGAGGAGACTGGACCCAGAAAGTCTTACCGATTTCCATCTCCATATCAGACCTTACAAGATCCCTTGATACTGTATCCTTAAGCGCTTCATTGTATTCTCCATAAGCGTCTTTAGCTTCAAGCCTGAACTCCTTCTCATCTCCAACTTCAAGGCCTTTTACTGCATCATCAAATCCTTTTATAACATTTCCTTCACCGACTGTGAATTCTAAAGGCTGGCCATGTGTCTCTGAAGCATCAAAAACAGAACCATCATCGAGCAAACCTACATATTCTATCTTTACGGTATCTCCTTCTTTAATTGCCATATTATCAATTCCTGGTTTAAACTTCCGGAGCACCGGAGGGTTTCGACTTTACTTAGTTGTTTTGGTAATTATGAAAGTTGATCCTGATGAAAATTGTAGTAACTGCATGCTATTTATAACAGGAATTATTTTATTCCCAATAAAACATATGGAACCAAACATGGCAGTAAAAAACGACAATTCAGATAAATCGTCAAAAGCAGAAGAGCCTTATCATACAGATCAAGATTCTGCATCATTTGATAAAAAGCAAAAACAAATTGTACTGCTTATAGCTATACTGTCAGGTTTTATCACACCTTTTGATGGTTCTGCGGTAAATATCGCTTTACCGACCATGGGTGCAGAATTCCATATGAATGCGATCTCACTTTCATGGGTCGCTACTGCCTATCTTCTTTCCTCAGCAGTGTTCCTTGTTCCTTTCGGGAAACTTGCCGACATACATGGAAGAAAGAAGGTTTTCCTTTACGGTATAACGATATTCAGTCTTGCATCACTTCTAATGACTATTGTGCCCACAGAAGGAATGCTTATTGCTGTCCGTGTTATCCAGGGTCTGGGAAGCGCCATGATATTCGGTACAGGAGTTGCCATAGTTACTTCCGTATTCCCTCCCGGTGAAAGGGGTGCAGCCCTTGGGATATACATTACTGCAGTCTATGTTGGTCTTTCAGTCGGGCCATTTCTCGGTGGAATAATGACTCAGAATCTTGGATGGAGGAGTATTTTCCTTGTCAATGTGCCAATAGGAGCCATTGCAATATTCCTAATACTCTGGAAACTCAAAGGTGAATGGGCTGAATGTCGTGGAGAGAAATTCGATATGGCAGGCTCTGTCATTTATGGTTCTGCCATAGTTGTATTGATGTACGGTTTCTCCGTTCTCCCTGGAATAAAAGGTGCTGCGCTTATTGCCCTTGGACTTCTTGGTGCTGCTCTGTTCGCTCTTTATGAGATGCGTATTCCTACTCCGGTGCTTGACATCCGACTTCTTACGGAAAATCGTGTGTTTGCACTTTCCAACATGTCTGCACTTATCAATTACAGTGCAACTTATGCAGTGACATTCCTTTTGAGCCTTGACCTGCAGTACACTAAAGGATTTACACCTGGATATGCCGGAATAATCCTTATTGCACAGCCTGTCATGCAGGCAATGATCTCCCCGGTGGCCGGGAGGCTTTCTGACAGAATAGAGCCTAGGTTAATTGCATCAAGTGGAATGGGACTTACTGCAACCGGATTATTCCTACTGACCTTTGTTACAGAAGCAACTTCACTCTGGTACATAATCACAACACTTGTGCTGCTTGGCATTGGGTTTGGATTATTCTCTTCCCCAAACACCAATGTCATCATGAGCTCAGTGGACAAAAGGTTCTATGGCGTAGCATCCGGTATGAACGGAACCATGAGGTTGCTTGGACAAATGCTTTCAATGGGAATCGCAATGATGATTTTCTCCATTGTCATCGGTCCTGTGGCAATAACATCTGAGTATTATCCTCAGTTCGTGACCAGCATGCATTATGCATTTATCCTGTTCACAGTCTTCTGCATCATAGGAGTATTTGCTTCTCTTGCAAGGGGAAAAAGCTCTGGAAATGATCATTGAGCTTTGGCCTGACAATTACTGGAAGTCAGGTAGTTATCCTCTTGTACAGCACCGGGAGGGTTTCAGGAAGTGAGCTGGCATCATCAATTATTGTGTATTCGGAATCTGAAAAAATGTTATCCAGATATTTACCAGGGTCGGGATCAACGGTTATGCAGAAAAAGTCAATTCCTTTTGTATTGCTTTCCTGAATTGCAATTCTGGTGTCCTCTTCAGCAATACTTTCCTTGTATGCAGCTTCCCCCCGGGAAACGTCGAAAGGTTCACCATCTGACAATAGGATTATTATCTTTGTTTTTGCATCTACTTTTTCAAGCTTCCTGATGGAATGCCGGATTGCCGGTCCGAGCCTTGTGTTGGATACGGGTTCAAGCAGACTGATCCTGCGTGCAACTGTATCTGATAATTCGTCATCGAAGTCTTTTATGACAATGTACTCAACATCATCCCTGTTCTTACCGGAAAAAGCGTAAATAGCATAGTTGTCACCTATGCTTTCAAGAGCCTGGGTCATGATGATAAGGGAATCCTTTTCAACATCCAGTATGCTTTTCTCTTCGAAATTTACCATTTTATGAGTGGAATAACTGACATCAACAAGGAAAAGAGTTGCAACGTCTCTTTCATGCTTGTCCCATCTCATATAGAGTCTGTCATCAGGATTGACACCGCATTTCTTCTGTATCAGTGAATCAATGAAGGCATCAATATCAATCTCTGTTCCGTCGGTCTGTTCCTTCATCCTGCGAAATGTTTCAGGCTTCATCCTGGTGAAGACCTGCTTGATAAGAGCTATCTCGTTCCTGTATTGTTCTGAAGCTTCATGGTAGTAATCGCTGGACATACCAAAAGGTTCAACTTCGTTGACCATACACCAGTCGGACTTATAGTCATTAATCACAGAATCCCATTCGTCGTACCTGTAACTGCCAAGTATGTTCCAGTTCTTTTTCTTGGCATAGGTCGGCTGGTGTTTGGTTCTTTCGTCCTGCTGTGGTTCATTTTTTTCTGTCAGCTCCACTTTGCATTCGGGAATGAAATTTTCAATGATATTCTCATGTGAACGAGTTGAACGAGAATCCTTGCTATCGCTGGCTCCAATGCTGATACCGCGATAATCGAGGTTTTTCAGTAACTCATACTCTTTCTGGCTTAATGGTCCCTCGTGTTCATCAAGTAATTTATATATGCTGAAAGCTGTTTTGAGAGAATCGATTACTGCGGAATCCTCTCTGAAAATACTCTCCAACAGCATTGGTTTTATCTGATCAAGAAGCTTTGTACCGTTGTCAAGATTATAATCCGGTTCGTAACCTATGGAAATCCACAAAAGTGATTCTATGAAACGTTCGACTTTATCTTCAGGAATTGGTCTTGTAAGGAGCATCTGGCGCCTAATTCTTTCAAGGTCTGCCCTAACTCCACTGTATTGTTCCATTATCCTGTACTCGACCCTGGCATCTTCCAGAATACCAAGTATGGTTCCTGCCAGTGCCTGATTGGGAAACAGGGCTATAACATCAGCAATGCCTATGGCACCATCAGCCTGCATTCCCGGAAGGGGTAACCTCTTTTTCATGGTCGAATATCTTCTTTTAATGCCGGCCATAAGTTCTGCTGCTCCATCACGTTCCAGTTCATTGGAACTGAAACGAATATGTCCGACTTCATGCATTATGCTGAGCTTGTATATCTTGTAGTTATCCTCAAAATCACCGTATCCCTTTATCCTGGGAGCAAGATAGATAGTGTTGCCTGATATCACAGGATTTATGTAATCCGGATCATCTTCTTTTCCGAGTGTTCTGAGGGAACGGATGTTAAAATTAACACCAGATAATCCAAGGGCATAGTACCTGAGCACATTTATTATCTCACTGAGTGCTACAGAACCCTTAAGACTTTCAGCAAATTCCTTTGAATCTTCAGATTTCAGGGAAAAATAAAGTCTTCCTTGTGGTGGATTTGCCTCAAAGACTATTATGCCTTTTAAAGCCCATTCTTCCAGTTCGCTGATATTCAAATCCTTTAAGAGAGGCGCTGAATATGTAAAATAATCAATTCCCAGGTCTTTATCCAGATTAAATATCTTAAGTCCTGTTCCTGCCCATTTTCTGATCCCTTCAGGACTGGTGTTTTCTGCTGCTGTGGGAAGATTTTCAAAGAAAAGACCTGCAAGCATCCAGTCTTTGTCAAGCAGCATCTGAGCAGTCCTGAGAAGTTCATCATGATATGAGGATCTGCTCTTTTGCAAAACATCCAGTAGATTCTGATGATAGTTTCTTCCGAAGAATCTGGATTCGATAAGCTGGAGCAGGTCTTCTTTGTTAATAGTGTCATGCTCAGTTTTTTCATTTGACAAATATATCTTCCCCATCAACTCTCAGTTTTTCAGCTGATTATTCTTATTCAATTTGTTCCTGATTCTTTATATCTACTTGCAGCAGTTAAAATTTGAATTAAGGTGTTTTATCTCTGTAGTTTGCAAATTACAATCTATTGTAGTTTATGAATAACTTTAATAATCCCGAAGGGTTCCGGCGAAGCCGGCACTTTCCCACAAGTCAAAATAAAATAATCTGCATAATATACCTGTATACATTTTCTAAGTACTTTTGTCTGGTCCTTATTATAAGTGCAATATTTTTGGTAATAATATTTTGTGCAGAAGCATAGAAATGTGCCGCCTTCGGCGGATAGTTACTTTGTTTTTAGCCTGGAAATTGTTTCTTCTGGTGAAAATATATATAATTTAAGTGCCAAGAGGACGCCTGATGGCTGAATACGATGACGATCACAGAACAAAGGTCTACACCTTGCAGAATGAGACGATCGAACTATTGTACAATGCTCAGAAAGAAACGAAAGCCACTGTCAGGGAGATAAATTCCCATCTTGGAAATATTATTCCTTCTACAAACAAGCAGTCTCTTTACCTGTTTCCTTTCACCGATTCTGTGAATCTCAATGCACCCATTAATGCCATCAGGGAAATATTTCTGAATCAGATTATCCAGATCGAAAGCAATAATTGTCTCAAAATTTCCATTGACTATGACAGTGTTCTGGAATTCATTGATAATATGGAAAGCTATGATGCTTTTAAAATAGCTGAACATATCAAAAATGAGTATTTCCTGAATGACGAACACATTTTGAAGAGAATCAAAAGTGATTGCAGACGCTTGATTCCAATTGATATTAATTCATCATCTGATAATACGGATAAAAGAAACGGAACTGTAATCAAATTGAAAGCATTAAAAAACCCGGAACAATCATTTGATTGCCTTGAAAGCCTCGGAAAACTTGTTGATATAACGTTGAACAACACTCCACCCTCTGAAGCAAAAGTAATTAAGATTGAGCCAGGGCAGTCTCATGTTGATGAGAAAATGAGACTCTACTATTTTAAGAATGGGAATATCAGGCTTGTATTCGATGATGCTGAGTGCACTGAAAAAGTGATTGATGCGCTTGAATTGGGATGTTGATTTATTATTTTCGCGGCTGATTATCGTGATATCGTCTTTTCGTAGGGACGAAGTTTTCTGCCACAGTCCACAAAATACGTTATTTTATTAAGTTGAGGTTTGGTTAGTGGGTGAAAGTAATTCATATCATGAAATCACTATGTACATGCATAATATAAATAGTTCTAAAATATCAATAACAATCAAAGAAAAATATGTGTTCTCTCCTGTTATTATTTCTTTGATAGTGTACTTTATGCACTCCCATATGTAATGGAACACATGAAAATTTTTTGATATATAAGTTAATGAAGTACCTAGCAAATATAAACTAAATACTGCTATTTTCCATTCAACTTCTATGTCATTGTTTGCTTTGATGAAAAAAATACGTTTAGAAAACCCCAAATTAGTAATACTTGCAATAGAAGAAGGAATGATGGGGTTTTTCTTAGTTTGGAAGGATACATAAATGCTGATTCTAAAAGTAAAGTCATAATCATACAAATGACAAAAAATGTAATAAACCACATTAAATATAAAAATGGATTCAATATTTCCGTTTCTATCATTAAAGAGTCACTAAACACAAAAAAAGAAACAATTAATAAGGGAAATAGCATTGATACGCCTGCATAGATCAGGTTATAATATTTATTTATGGGGGTTCTAATAGTTAGAGCGAGTGTTCCGACAGCATAAAATAAAAACATAAAAGCAAAAAACCCCAAAGTTGTTGTTGATTCGGAATTGAATCTAAAAAATCCAATATAAATAAAACCACTTATAATTATCAGAATTTCAATTAAGTGATCTTTTCTTTGTTGTAGTTCTTTTTTTTCCTCATGTTTTCTGGAAGGATGCCTAAAACGCATGTTCAATAATATTTTTTAAAATCTTTAAACTTTCCGATACAGTATTAATCGGCGCAATCTTTATTCACAATTCAAGACAACGTATGAATAAGAGTAACACATAATTACTACTCTACGCCTTCGTAACCTCCCAAAAAATAACACTAATTACGTATGCAAGAGTAACTATGCCTAAATTATTCCAATTGCCAGTGTAATACAGGATAAGAACGATTATTGCATATGATATAGCTTCTGATACTAGTTTTTTTAAATTCATAACCACACCCGAATTTAATTTGGTGGTTTTAGTAATCGTTTAACTATATAATAATTGCTATTTGTCGGGGCTGTCAAAAACTTTGGTGTTAAACTTTTTTGGATATGTTCCCCTCCCAATATCCTCTTTTTACGCTTAAATAGTTCAACATTCCATCTGGTGTTTTAAATATCCTTTTCAATGAATCTGGTAACGTTTGTCGATAATAGTTCTCAATAGGATTTGTTGTTTTTGAAACCATTTCATCCACCATAAACCAAGTCAACCTTTCAAAGTCCTTCACAATTTTATCTATTGATTTATGAAGTAATTGAGGAATCTCCTCTATATTACCGATTATCTCTTGAAGTCTGTTGATTGCGATATTTATATCGTATGTTCTAAATACTTCCTTGATCTTTGTAAATGCCAAACATAAGCTGATCTTTTCCCTGGAGCCAATAAATTTTGATTTTAGTTTTTTGTACACATCTTTCCCAATAAGCTTGTACAGATGAAATATGCAAAGCTGATGCTTGATTTTTAGTTCATCCATAATTGATTTGTATTTTCTTCGGTGGTCGGTTGAAATGGCATGAAGAGGCTTATAAGCTACTGCATTTTTAATAAAACCCTTAACAGTAGCATATTCGAGATCTGTCATAATTTTTTCTTTTACTGGTTTATTCAGGACAGAGTCTATCAAACTGAGCCTGTAAAACCGACTTCCATTCAGTTTTATATATTGTTCATCATAACAATAGTATCCAGAATAAAGATTATCATCGCTTGATACTGATATTCTGTTTGACTCTGCAATCCAGTTATAAATTGTCTGGTGAGAGGGAGAACAATCATATAGTGATGTGAAGATTTTTTGTAGATGTCTGAATGAACAATAACCAGTCTCGTATGTTTTTTCTATACAGCGTTCATAAGTTCGGGCATATTGATGTCCTTTTTTTACAATTGAATCAAGAGGTGTTGTGAATTTTTTAGAACAAATTTTGCAATAGTATCTTCGAACATAAATGACCTGACTTCCAAACTCTGCTAATTTTAGCTTGCGTTTGTAATATTCTTGTTTGATCACTTTCCTGGAACCACAAACAGGACAGCAAGGATAAAGGAGGTCAAAATGATTGTCTGCATGCAGAACAAGCTCCTTCTCCTTGTGAATATTCCTATTTTCAGTTGAAGATAATTGAGATGTGATAGCTGTCAACGGCGGAATAAAATTCCCCATTTTCGGCGGTTTAAAAATCCCCAAATACTAATCCTTGAGAAAAACTCAAGGATTGTGGATAATGCTGAAAACAGAGGTGCGACAAGAAGCTGAATTATGGATTGCTGTATGCTATCCTATTTGCTCAGGATATCCCTATTGTAGCATGCATTTTTTGGTAACAAATTTGTGTGAAGCCTGCGAGACAACGTGGAAAGACTGGAAACCTAATTTTGGTCAATCTGCAAGGGAAAGACTATCATGGAGAAACGAAAGTTGAACTATCGTAAGGGTCGTAATCAGCGACAAGTGAAATAGGTTGATACACTTGAACCAAAAGGTAAGAAACCGGATTATACTGGCTCTCTGCACGGTATAATGAGCAAAACGAGTGTTTCCGGCCTACAGATAACTCCTAAAATGGTCATATTATCCATAAATTTAGAACTTGGTAAGTCCCATGTGCTCCTCAAAAAAAAAAAAAAAAAAAAAAAAAAAGAGGTAGGGACTTCGTGAGAAGGAACAATGGCACAGGGGATAGAGGAAACGGTAAAAAGCTAATGACATTCTGTAATGGAATGTATAGAGGTTCAAAATTTGCCTTATCCCGAAAGGGAGCAGACTTGCCGTAGGTGTTCTATTACATGAAAGGAGGCAAACTTATGAATGCAGGATACTCAACGACACCATCAGGTGAGAGGCTTGCAGACAATTCAATCCCGAAATGGGAGAAAATCGACTGGAAAACAGTCGAAAATAACGTTAATAAGCTGCAAACCCGGATTGTAAAAGCAGTTAGACAAAAGAAGTGGCATTTAGTTAAACGGCTACAATACTTGCTTACCAATTCTTTCCATGCCAAATTACTGGCAGTAAAGAAGGTAACACAAAACAGAGGTAAAAGAACAGCTGGAATCGATGGAGAAAAATGGATAACGTCCAACTCCAAGCTGAAAGCTGCTCTGGAACTGTCAGGTAAGAACTACAAGGCCAAACCATTAAGAAGAATCTATATTGAGAAGCCAGGGAAGAAGAAAAAACGACCATTGAGCATCCCTACAATGTCCGACAGAGCGATGCAGGCATTATATGCCCTAGCTCTAAACCCAATAGCAGAAACTACAGCAGACAGAATATCCTATGGATTTCGGAAATATCGAAGTTCACAGGATGCACAAGCTCAATTATTTGTATGCCTGAGTAAAAGAAACTCTGCTCAATGGATTCTGGAAGGGGACATAAAAGGCTGCTTCGATACCATAAATCATGAGTGGCTCCTGAATAATGTCCTTATGGATAAGTCAATATTAAAGCAATTCCTTAAAGCTGGCTATGTGTACAACAGGCATCTGAATCCCACCAAAGCAGGTACTGCGCAAGGTGGACTAATATCTCCAACTTTGGCTAATATCACTCTGGATGGTATGGAAAATGCAATAGCATCCAAATACCATACAAACAAGAGGGGAACTATCAATAAAAACAGATATAACCCACATAAAGTCAATTTTGTGAGATATGCAGACGATTTCATCATCACTGCCGATTCAGAGGAAGTAGCTAAAGATATTGCTGATACTATCAGACTATTCTTAAAGGAAAGAGGACTGGAACTATCTCGTGAGAAAACCCTTATTACTCATATAGACAATGGGTTTGATTTCCTGGGATGGAATTTTCGGAAATACAGCGGTAAACTCCTAATCAAACCCTCGAATAAATCTATTGAGAATATCACAAGAAGTATAAGTAACGTGATTAAGAACGGCAAGGCTTTGTCGCAACGTTCTCTCATTAAGAAACTCAACCCTATTATCACTGGATGGAGCGAATACCATCGCTCAGCAGTTGCTAAAGAGACGTTCAGTAAGCTTGATTTCAGATTATGGAATATGCTATGGACGTGGGCTAAAAGGCGACATCCGAACAAATCTCACCAATGGATAGTAAATCGATATTGGCATAGGATAGGGTCAAGGAACTGGGTATTCTCTGCAGAGGGGCTTAAACTTAAAATCTTCTCGGATACGAAGATAATAAGACATCCGTGTATAAAAATGGATAAGAACCCCTACGTAGACAAAGAATATTTCAAATGGAGAACAAACTATCTGAGAAAGCAGAAACAAGTGTCGTTGGAGTAAGTGTCACGAAAGTCTAACAGCCGCCTGATACAGAAAGGGTTATAGAATGCTTGAGCCGTGATGAAGGGAAACTTTCACGTCCGGTTCTTAGAAGAGGGAGAGCGAGCAATCGCTCTTTCTTATTCGACGAATGGTTAGTGATACAAGACTTAAATTCGCAAGGCTTTAACGTAAGTGAGATATCCAGACAAACCGGTTATGACAGAAAAACAGTAAAGAAATACCTTGATCTGAAAACTGTGCCTCAGGCACAGAAACGTGAGGGAAGAGGCAGCAAACTTGATCCTTACAAACCTTACATTCTTGAGAAGCTCAATAGCGGACCTTATACTGCATCCCGATTATTTCGTGAAATAAAAAAAATGGGTTTTGATGGCGGTTATACAATTGTTAAGGATTATGTGAGAGAAATAAGGCCTAAACAGGCAGTACCTGCGGTACTGCGTTATGAGACAAAGCCAGGTGTTCAGTCTCAGGTAGATTGGGCAGAAATGGCATCAATAGAAGTTGGAGAAAAGACATCAAGAATCTACTGTTTCAACATGATACTGGGATATTCCAGGATGAGGTATATCGAATTCACCCTGAGCATGGATACTGCCACCCTCATTCAATGTCATATCAATGCTTTCCAATACTTCGGAGGATGTACACAGGAGATCCTCTATGACAACATGAAACAGGTTGTCATCAAAAGAGCTTTAAAGGCATCGAATTCACAATGGAACTCACAGTTTGAGGATTTCTTCAAGCACTATGGATTCATCCCACGATTATGCAGACCTTACAGACCTCAGACAAAAGGAAAGATTGAAAATACTGTTGGGTATGTAAAACGGGATCTGTTCCTTGGAATAAATTTTGTATCAATGAACGATCTGAATGAACAGGCTCTCAAATGGCTGGAAAGGGTCAATTCTACCGTACATGGGACTACCCATGAGATTCCACTGGATCGGTTCAAAATCGAGGAATTACTGCCTCTTAACCAACATCCTTACAGGATGGTCAGAAAAGAGAAGAGAATGGTTTCAAGAGACTGTTACGTTTCATATAGGGGGAACAAATATTCTGTTCCATATAGATTTGCAGGAAGATTATCTGAGGTACATATAGGAGAAGGGAAGTTACAGATCTATGTTGATAATGAACAGCTATGCGAACATGAGATCATTCCTGGAAATAGCAGAGTGGTCAGGAATAAAGAACACTTTGCTGGATTATTAAGTGAGATACTAAAACAGAATTCACAATGCAGGAAACCTCCTCAAACACCTGTCAGGATGTCTGATGTAGAGGTTGAGAAGAGACCTCTTGATGTTTATGATGCATTCTGTGAAGGGGGTTCAGCATGAACCCTCTGATCTATGACAGATTACATAGTAACCTGTTGTATCTGAAATTGAATACTGTGGAGCAGACATTAGATAATTATCTGGAACTTGCTGCAAAGGATGGTAGAACAACAATGGAGGTTCTTGATCATCTTTTTGAGCAGGAAAGAATACACAGGGAAGCTGATGCAATTGAGAGAAGAACTAAGCTTGCTGTGTTCCCGATAAGAAAAACACTGGATGAATTCGATCTAGATTTCCAGTTATCAATTGATAGAGCTGTTATCGATGATCTGGCTACTCTGAGATTTGTTCACAATGAAGAGAATGTTGTACTGCTTGGTCCTCCGGGAGTGGGAAAAACACATCTTGCAATTGCCCTTGGAATGGAAACTGTAAAAGCAGGTTTTTCTGTTTATTTCATCAATGCAGGAAACCTTATTGAGAGGTTGAAAAAGGCAAATAGGGAAGGAATTCTTGAGAAGAAGCTCAGGGAATTCACCCGATACAAGTTACTCATTATCGATGAAATGGGCTATCTCCCTTTTGATGAAGAGGGTGCTCATTGCTTCTTTCAATTGATATCCAAACGCTATGAAAGGAGTTCTACAATCTTTACTTCAAATAAATCATATGGTCAGTGGGGTGAGATATTCCAGGACAATGTGATTGCGTCTGCTGTTCTTGACAGGATATTACATCACTGTACTACGATCAATATCAAAGGTGAAAGTTACAGGCTAAAGGACAGGAGAAAAGTGGGATTGCAAATAGGGAAACTGTAACATTTTATTATGTATGTAGGGGGGTGTAGAGTTAATTTTATATCAAAAGGTGGGGAATTTTATACCGCCGAAAGTGGGGAAAATTAAACCGGCGATGACAATAGCATCTTCAAAGCTTGTAATACCTGAAAAACAGTCGTTTAGTTTAAGTTGAATTGAGCTAATATGAGATCTGAAAGTGGATATGATATGGTTTGTCACAAAACCATATTCACTTTCATAATATATATTTATTGTTATTAATTAGCTCAGGCTCTGCAACCCCAAAGTTTTTGACAGCCCCCATTAATTTCATCGTAGTATTTCTTCCGTCATTTACTGGTAAAATCAATGCAGCTTATCGGTATTTTGGTACTAATCTATACACATTAGATTAACTGCTAGATGGGGGGATATGCCAGCTATTTACAATTTTCAGACAACCGTCTGGAGAAGGCTTAAGATGGTTCGAGCTGCTATTGTCTGAAATTCAAAAGACTTCCGAATGAACGTTGGGATGGATTTACCCATCCTTTTTACATCGGTTCATTGTTGTAGTATGCAGTGTACAATGCGATCACCCTGCCAATGTCAATGGTTGCACCGGTCTTCGGAGCAGGTGTATTGTTTACATGACAAGTGTATGCCTCATTATACTCATCGATTGTGATATAACGTCCATCCGGTGAACCGGCAGAATCAAAGTCGTTCCAGGGGTTCCAATCCTGCAATCCCCCCAGAGGAAGGAAATCCACATTATCACCATTTAATGCATGAATTGATTCACAAATACCATCCCCATTCGTATCATTGCCGATCTGGCTGAATCCAGTTCCACTTGGAGTTGCCCAATAGTTGCCACCAAGATAAGGCCCGCCGAAGATATTCACACCTGCGGTTTTTGTTGTGTTCCAGATATTTCCGGTGCAAGTTCCGGAAAAATAGGTGTTTACAGTGTTGTTGAAGAAATTGTTGTAAATCCGGTCGTTGTTGGAATCAATCAGAAAGATGCCGTACCAACCATTGTTTGACACCTTGTTGTATTCCAGCGTGTTGTTGACAGAAGAAGTCATAAGAATGCCCATTGCATGAGTTGATACTGTATTGTCGATCACCGTGTTGTTGTTGGAAAGATACAGACAGATGCCGAACCAAACACCGTCTGATACTGTGTTGTTTACAAGCATGCTGTTGTTGGAATATTCCAGACTAATACCCATATCGTTGTTTGATACGATGTTATTTGCAAGCGTACTGCCGGAAGAAGTCAGATAGATGCCTGGCTTGTCATCTCCAACACCACTCACACTGAACCCGTCTATGGTCACACCGTCAGCTGTAATCTCAAAGACATGGTCATTGGAGTCAGCAGCAGCGACACTTGTGACGGCGGCACCATCTGTTGAAGTGATATTTAGTTGCTTATCTACATTCACATTCTCAATGTAAGTACCGGGATACACAAGGATGGTGTGACCCGGACTGGCGGCATTGACTGCTGCCTGTATTGTTGTATAAGCCGCACCACCACTGTCATCAACCGAAATAACATTTACTTCTGCCAGCGGCAGGTAATCGATATGATCTCCACTTATAACATAGCTTGAATCACAGATACCGTCTCCGTCCGTATCATTGCAAGTCTGGCTGAATCCGGTTCCATCAGGTTTGGCCCAGTAGTTCCCACCGAGATACGGTCCGCCAACAATGTTCATGCCTGCTGTCCGGGTGATGTTCCAGACATTGCCGGTACATGTGCCGTAAAAGAGGGCGTTTTCAGTGTTGTTGAAGAAATTATTGTAGATCAGGTTGTTGCCTGAATTTCCCAGAAAGATACCTGCATTTTCGTTGTTTAATACTATATTACCTGCCAAAGTGTTGCTATTGCTGTTATTATATAGCAATATACCATGCTGTGGATTGCTTAGGGCTATGTTGTTTACCAAGGTATTGTTGCAGGAAGACTTCAGAAGGATTCCGTAAGCGGCGTTGTTTGAGGCTTTGTTGTTTACCAGTGTATTATTGTCGGATGAATGCAGATGGATCCCACTCCAACCAGTGTAGTTGTTCTTGTTGTTCGATGCTGTGTTGTTTTCCAGCATGCAATTGCAGGAAGACTTCAGAAGGATTCCGCAATTACTGTTCGATGCTATATTGTTTACTAGGGTGCTGTTGTTGGAAGATTCCAGACAGATGCCAGCATAGTAGGAATTACCTGTAGCACTACTGCTCATACTGAAGCCATTGATCATCACCCCGTCAACCGTAACCTCAAATACGTGGTCATCGGAAGAAGCGGCAGTGACACTTGTGACAGCACCACCACCTGTTGATACTATATTCAGCTGCTTATCTACATCCACGTTCTCACTGTAAGTACCGGGATACACAAGGATGGTGTCGCCTTGGCTGGCGGCAGTGACTGCTGCCTGTATTGTGGTATAATCCTCGCCACCGCTGTCATCAACCGAAATAACATTTACTTCTGCCAGGGGCAGATAATCGATATTTTCTCCTCCCAGAGCATAGCCCGAATCACAGATTCTGTCGCCGTCCACATCATTGCAGGTCTGGCTGAATCCTGTGCCATTTGGTGTGGCCCAGTAGTTCCCACCGCGGTACGGTCCGCCAACGATGTTCAAACCTGTGGTCTTGGTGATGTTCCAGACATTGCCGGTACATGCGCCGTAAAAGAAGGCGTTTTCAGTGTTGTTGAAGAAGTTATTGTAGATCAGGTTGTTGCTGGAATCAATCAGAAAGATACCGTACAGACCATTGTTTGATACGATATTGTTTGCAAGCGTAATGTTGCCGGAGGAATTCAGGTAGATACCTGACTTGTCACCTCCGGCACCATTCACACTGAACCCGTCTATAGCCACGCCGTCGGCTGTAATCTCAAAGACAGAGTCATTGGAGTAAGCGGCAGTGACACTTGTGACGGCAGCACCACCCGTTGACTTGATATCCAGTGGCTTACCCACATCCACGTTCTCAATGTAAATACCGGGATATACAAGGATGGTGTTACCCGGAATGGCGGCATTGACAGCTGCTTGTATGGTGGTATAATCCGCACCGCTGCTGTCGTCTACAGTAATAATATTTCCATTTCCTGGTTCATGTTCTGCCAGAGGCAGATAATCGATATTTTCTCCTCCCAAAGCATAGTCCGAATCACAGATTCTGTCGCCGTCCGCATCATTGCAGGTCTGGCTGAATCCTGTGCCATTTGGTGTGGCCCAGTAGTTCCCACCGCGGTACGGTCCGCCAACGATGTTCAAACCTGTGGTCTTGGTGATGTTCCAGACATTGCCGGTACATGTGCCGTAAAAAATGGCGTTTTCAGTGTTGTTGAAGAAGTTATTGTAGACCAGGTTGTTGCTGGAATCCCTCAGAAAGATGCCGTCATCGCCATTGTTTGCTACTGTGTTTCCAGTAAGCATGTTGTTGCTAGAAGTAACCAGACAGATGCCGCCAAACTCATTGTTTGATGCTATGTTTCCAGTAAACGTGTTGTTGTTGCTGGAACCCTTCAGAATGATGCCTTCAACCCCATTGTTTGATGCTGTATTGTTAGTCAACACGTTGTTTTCGGCCCCAAGTAGAAATATGCCGGCATTATTGTTTGATGCTGTATTGTTAGTCAGCAAGTTGTTGTCCGAGTTAGATAGAAATATACCTCTATTATTATTTGATGCTATATTGTTAGTCAACACGCTGTTTTCGGCCCCAAGTAGATATATGCCGTCATTATTGTTTGATGCTATATTGTTGGTCAGCACGTTGTTTTCGGCCCCAAGTAGATATATGCCGTCATTATTGTTTAATGCTGTATTGTTAGTCAGCAAGTTGTTGTCCGAGTTAGATAGAAATATGCCTTTATTATTATTCGATGCTATGTTGCTGATCAACGTGTTGTAGTTGGAGGAAGGAGCCAAACTTATCCCTCCCCGATAATCACCAGTAGCACCGCTCACATTGAATCCGCTGATTGTCACACCATCAGCAGTGACATCGAAAACATCATCATTTGCATTTGCAGCAATTACATACGTAACCGCAGCTCCGCCTGTTGACGTGATGTTCAACTGTTTATTTACGTTCACATTCTCATTGTAAGTACCCGGATATACGAGAATTGTTTGTCCATCGATGGCGGCATTGACCGCAGCCTGTATAGTGGTATAATCCGCACCTCCGCTGTCATCCACTATCAGTGATATACCAATGTAGGACAGTTTCGTTTCAGTACCGTAATCAGTTCCGTTCCCGACAGTCAGGGAAACAGTGTAGGTACCTGTCGAATTATATGTATGGGAGACGTTCTGTGTTACATAATCAACCACACCATCTCCGTCGACATCCCATTCCCATTCAGTAGCATTGGCTGAAAGATCGGTAAAGTTTACCGTGCAGGGAGCCATTCCAAACCTGACGTCGGCAACAAAATTTACCCAGGAAGGATCAATAGCTTCGAATCCAAGACATTTCTGCCGGACGACATCGCCTTTTACCACCTCCACCATGATCTCATATGTCCCTTCCTGCATGGCATAGCCAAGGTCCTGCACATAAGAACCATTACCCATGTCAATCAGGCTTATATTGCAGGTTGTCTGGTCAGGCAATGTCATATATGCGGTGACATTAGCATCACTAATTCCCTGTGTCTCGCTAAACAGGTTTACATTAATATGTACCCGTTCCCCTGTGGAGTACTCCGTTTTGTCAAGGATGGGGTCAAATGTTATGGAGGTGTTTGCATTTACCACTAATGCATATTCCCAGATACTGTCCTGCGTTGAAGTTATGTTGTAGGTCCAGTTGCCCGGAAGCTGTTTGTTAATCTTGTAGATTTCATAGCCATAAGTGTAGTTATAGATAATTTCAGGGTCATCCGTCCCTGTGGAACTGCTGGCATTCAGGGGAACTTCGGTTCCGTTCGGATAATAAAGTACCAGACTTATATTATTCAGTGGAATATATTCCTGCGAAAGGGTCACAAAAGTACTGTTTTCATCCTCCCATGCCGTATCTTCAACATATTCAAGACTATTTTCAGATTCGTTTTCACTGAATCTCGCAGGAATCCCCGCGGATGAAGTGCTGCTTTCGCCGTAATACCAGTAAAACAAAGCAACTTCAAAAAAATTAATGGTTGAATCCGTGGCAATAGCGCCTTCGATACTTTCACCGGCTGATATTGTGTGCTTTTCACTGTGAATTTGATAAATGGCTGACTCAATTAATTTCAGTTTATCAATAATAATTCCGGTATATATTTCTAGTAATCCAAAATCCTCCTGTGAGTCGTAATAAACCCCTCCGGTAGCCTGAGCAATGTTTTTCATTATACTTTTGCTTGAGGAGCTACCGCCATAGGCAATTGTGTATATGGGCCATCCCTTTGATACATATGAAGAAACCGCCGAAGAAGGGTAGAGACCTCCTCCATCACTAAACAAAATAGCTCCTTTGGAGTGGGAAAATATAGCATTTGCTCCATTGAGCTCACTATACCCTGCCTCCAACCCATGATCGATATTTGTTGTTCCATCACTGTCGATTTCATCAATTGCATCTTTCAAAGAACCTCGATTATCGCCAACATTGCAAAGAGATTCCCTAATTATTGCATCAAAATCAAAATCTACAACCGCCATCTGGTCGTTATCATCCACAATATCAACAAATAGTTTTGCAGCGTCTTTTCTTAAATCATAGTGATCGCTCCAATTCATACTTACCGAACTATCGATCACAAGCACAATATCAGCACCGTCGTACACGTTGGATTTGACACTAGTCACCAAAGAGAAAGACTGCGACGGCTCATCAATGCTCCCGGAAATATTAATTCGATAAGTTCCGGCATCAGGATCGACTATCTGCACCATCTCGAGGGGATTGAGATCATCGCTTCCGGTTGTGGCGGGGTCTTCGGGATTAGCGGGGTCAAGTATCCAGGGCTCGTAGATATCGCCCCCAGGGCCATAGATCACGAGGTCAAGATCATTCCACAAGGTAGTGGGTAAAATACCTTCCTTGTCACTCCAGGCAAGGGTTACCTTGAGTTCCGCCGTGTGGGCGGGCACCGTGAGGATCATTTCTGTGGAATTATCACCAGTGGCAAATGTACTGAAATCCTGAATAATGGCGGTATCCTCAGTCTCATCAAGGATCACAAGTTCCACGGCTTCCCGCGTATCCAGCATGCCGTAGCCGGAGCGGAAGGTGGGGCCATTGCCATCATTGTTTGCGGTATGCACCAGCAGGGCTTTCATGGTGGAGGGTAGCATGTCTTCCTGATGATTTTTCTGCCATTGTTCCAGCACCAGAGCAGCAGAGCCGGAAACCACAGGGCAAGCTAAAGAGGTACCGGAAATTGGTTTTTGGTCCGGATAGGGATTGGGTTCCAGATCTATTTTGTATCCCGGTGCCACTATCTCTGGCTTGAGCCTGCCGTCGTCCGTGGGGCCTGAACTACTGAAGTAAGCCACTTCATCAAACTGAGAGTTATTGGTTGCACCCACCGTGATAATATTTTTAGCAGTCCCCGGCCTTGAAATAGATCCATATCCTGAACCCGTGCTGTTTTCCTTAACATAAAATTTATTGCCAGCCGATTTAAACGAGATTGTGTTGTTTTCTCTTATTGCTTTATCAAACTCTAATGCATAGTCCAGATATCCTCCCAGAGAACTATTTTTTCCATAAGAGTGGCTAGTAAGATCCACACTTGCTGTTTTTATTTCATTGTAGTCATTTCCAGAATTATATGACCACATCTCTATATCGGGAGCCATACCCCTCTCAGTAGCATCTCCTGGATTGGAACCGATAATCAGAGCCACCGAGGTTGCATGGGATGACACATTATCATAATCTTCCATTACAGTTACTCGATTCTGAAATTCGGAAAGTGTGGCGTTCACCTTGTGATGCCTTTCAGTAGTTTGATTTTCCCCCACTTCCCAGATACCTATTACAATATTGTCTCCGGTCAAGTCAGGATAACATGGTTCAGTGTACACATAATTCCTTACATCTGAAAGGGAATTATTAGAACCGATTGTTATTTGTGTTGAACACATATACAGTATAACTACAAAAATAAGAATATTGCTTAACCTCATGATGCTTCACCTCCAGCTCCTCACACAAAACAGGAATATGAGCGCAATCATGCTGCACGCCGCGCCAAATCCCGGAACTGATTGGGACTCAGTGGTCTCTGAGTTAGCTGGAGTTGATCTATTATTAGGAGATGGCACATCACTTTCTGGTGTTTCATCTGGAACATAGGGTGTGTCGATATAACCGATACTGTAAATATCATCTTCCTGAGGTATCACTGTAAGATGGGCTTCCCTAGTAACAAACTGGTAAAGAAAACCATAATCAAATTCACTGGACTGGGAATATTCAGCATATATAGATGAAGTATTGGCATACTTGTCCCGGATTTGCCTAGAATCGTTCAGGGAGACATCATCATGCATCCTTATCCTTACTATCACCATTTCCCCTGGCAGGCGTGCCCGTTCAGGCACTTCCATGGGATCATCATACCTCCACTTATCTTCCGGGAAAATCTCCCCCATCCAACGCAGCCCGGCCTCAGCAGGTATGTCTGCAGGAGTCAAGGAAGCGGGCATGGAGGAAATCCAGGTAGTATATCCACCTGCTCTGCCAACAAGCTTAATACCGTAATCCTCCATCTCCAATTTCTTTGCTGTAATATCCGTAGGTCGCTCATAGAATTGAATATATACATGTTTCCTTGTCTGATTGTCCAGACTGTCCACTGTCATGATAGAATACTTACTGACATTTGCCCCGAATTCCATTGGTTGGGGAGACAGATTACGCGGGTTGTCACTGTATTTGTTGAATGTAAGGTTATAGTCAATGCCATTCGAGGAATTATTGTTGTCTTCTGCTGCAGCAACGAAACTGAACAGGAGAATGAACAACAATGCAACGAAAACGTGTCTAATACTATGCGAGGTGAACTTACCGCACCGGGCAGTATTCCAGAGGTGCTGTTTTGACTGTTTCATGAATATTCCCACCATTTTATATCCTATCTCATCTATTTTCCTGAATCTCTGAAACTTTCTACATTTTTTATCCAATCCAGATGCTGTAATTATTGGACATTAGGACACTATAAAGTAATTCCTAACAATAGTGAATATCATTGCATCATGAAAAAACAAGTATTAATTTGATTTATCAATAATTCAGATTATGGCTCATATACACATAATTCCTTAAGTCGGAAAGTGAATAATTGACACAAAGGCCTGTTTGTGCAGAGCATAGTTTCAAGAATAAAACAATTTCATTCGAGCAAAAGAATATATGTTTCACAAATATTTATATACAATACACTATTAGATAGATATTGCAATATAATATAGACATGACTACAGACAGTCATAAAGAACTATTCATTGATAAGATGGTGTTTCCATCATGAGATCGAAATTACCAAAAAAAACACACCAATGCTTCAAGCATTTCAGAACATGGCATGAAACTAATTGCATAAGAACTGATGATTGGCATTGATGTGTCGACTTACGACAGTCACTGGATGGTCAAAGAATCTAACGTAAATACAACTGGAGGGCAGAATAATGGCAGGCGTGATCGCATTGAACGGAAGCAGTGAAGGTATTCTGGATATACATGCGCATGAAAGTATGCAAATTTTGAGGCACCACCTCTATGAATACCAAAAAGGTCTCCGAAATCTCATCCTCTATACAACGAATGTTTATTCTGAGGAAGAAGTTGTTAGCCTGCTTGAGAAAAAAGGGGTAAGCTATTTGGTCCGGCGGGCTTCGGAATCAAAGATCAATGTCTTCTTTGGAGATGAAATGTGCATCAATGTACTTAAGAACATAGGCGATAAATGCCTTTCGGAGTATACAGATGAGGAGGATTTCATACTTGGAATCATGCTTGGCTATGACAGATTGCAACAATGCAATCGTTATCTTTCAAGAAAGAACAGAAGCAAGATAATTGAAATGCTCTTGTGATTTATTTTATCAATCAACAAGGGGTTTGAATGAGTGTCATTTTAAATTTATTAAACAGTTCTGTGTTGTCTGTAACTATCGGAGTGATAGGAGCTATCATATACTTCTTTGCTTTTTCAAACCTCGAATACAAAAGCATTTCATTTAAGGAATACAATACAAAGGTAAGAACAGTTGTCGCTTTTTTTGGAATCCTGCTCATAGTTATTGGTGTTGATGGCATAGCGCCATAGTTTTTCCCATATTAGCATTCATAGCAGAGGAACCAGTATCATATAATCTACCATAAAGGAACATATACAACTAAACAATGACAAGATTTTCATGCTGGAGCAGGTAAGCTTTTTACTTTAAACTCTAATGTCAGGGAAAAGTTGGAGATGTGGAGGAATGCATTCCTATGAGCAAATGTTGATTTGAGAGGTTTATTCTTTTTTTTAATTATAGTTAAACACCTTTGGATTATAACTTATGAGTTTTAAAACCATACTCTATTGACAGTAATACTAATATCATAAGTTTCAAACAATCGGTTCTTAACTATAAAATACGGTGATGCGATATAATAAACATTAGGCTCATATATAGCTAAGCCTAAATTATATAGCATCTCCCATAAAGATTAAATAGCACAATAACGTAGTAGGAATTGCTATTATACTCGGTGTAAAGGGTATATGATAACCGAGTTTACTTCTAGGTCACTCTCAGCGGACACGAACCCGCTCGAATATATGCATAGTTATTCTCGGTTGAGTATAATAGCACACCTTCTCTGGGTTGGTTGGTGAAAAACATAATATCCATGCCATCGGCTCTGCAATCATGCCTCATTGTATATCATTTTTGATATGTATTTGTTGTAAAAAAAGTTGAGCCATACATAATACAAAAAAAGATACAGCAATGCTCAACAATATAACCCCTTTATTCAAGGGAGGTCTCTAATGAAGTCCGAACCCCTAATTAAGAAAGATGAAGATGATGATGCCGACTACAAGCCCATACTACAGGGTGTAATAAATACCCGCTGTAACTATGATGGCGGAAAAATAGAAGGCAACAAGGAATGATTCGTACTGTTTTAATACGATTATTGAATGGAAGAATGCTATGACCTCTTCTCTATTGAATAAAGACAAAATATTGACAGGTATTGCTGTTATTCTAATAATATTGATTTTTTTGTTTGGTACGCCTTATATTGAGTCTTTCTTAGGTGGGTTTCCTGCTCCTAATAGGTCAATTACTGATGTTGATATGCTCATGGTTAAAGTAGTAATATCAGCACCAATCTTGGTATTTTTGAATCTTTTAATTGGTCCTTTTGGGTATTCTGAAGAAAAGAAAATTTTTAAGTATATGTCTGAAGCACGTTTGCCAAAAGAATTGAAGTACTCATTGATCGACGAGATAGATGATTTTGCTCCCCCTCCAAGGAAGATAATTGATTTACTTGATCTGATAAAGGTTGATAGATTTCACTTACCTAGACACGTTGCCTCAAGTCGTATCAAAACTAAGAAGTTTTACCTGCGTACCATTAAAGAGGGATTTCTTGATGTTCCTGATTTTGCCACAAAAACGTATTATACTGCCATGCTAATGAATTTGTTGATACCCACTAGAAAACATATCTCCCATTATTCAATAACAAAAACAACTGGTGGTTATCTTGAGACTTTTTTTTCAGAAAATAAATTGAAGGTAAGTTTAAATGACTCTTTGCTAGGTTATTTTGATTATAATAGCAATGACCTTTGTGACGCCAATAACCAGGTAAAAGGATCTTTTGGCATTGGAAGTAAAATATCAGCGAGGATAGCAGGACTTACTCTGACTACCGGCACTGAATCAAGTGTTTTTATTGACGAAAATAAAATTGCAAATGTTGTCATAGTACCGTCTTCAGATAAAAAATTAAAGAAAAA
The DNA here is from genome assembly GCF_963665675.1 of uncultured Methanolobus sp. Lineage (NCBI taxonomy): Archaea > Methanobacteriati > Methanobacteriota > Methanomicrobia > Methanosarcinales > Methanosarcinaceae > Methanolobus > uncultured Methanolobus sp. The sequence continues at coordinate 3,182,116 of NZ_OY762426.1, forward strand.
TAATGAAGCAATGAAAGGCAACGAAAAAGGGTCTATGAGATTATTCCAAAATTTGAATGTTAAGTCTGATTGGGAAGCATATATGCTATTAGGATTTGGTATTGCTGAATATGCCTTTGCAAGAACATCTTTTGGGAAATAGTCGGTATCGATAAACCACACCTATCCCTTTTTCTCGTCTCCTAACGGTATTATACATTTAATTGTAGTTGAAGATATTTATACTGATTATAAAGGAGTCCTCTTTGTGGACTCCATTCGAAACGATATTGGCAAAGAGAAGTTACCAGTTTACCTCTTGCTACATTTTCTTAATATTGATGACATTGCACAGCATGTTGAAAATAACTATTATAACTCTCCTTTGCCTCAGTGTAACTATTCAGCCTACTCATATCAGCCGATTGATGGTGATTCTATTTAATCCCATGTATTTAGTCCTAAATTAAGTTACAACAAAAAAAGCAAGTATTAGGCACAGTCAAAATAAACTCATCACTCAAAATTCACGTATCAACTTTTTATCATAATGGTTATCGATAGTGATTCTACCAGGCTGAATAGTTACGCCTCAGTTAATATTTGAAGTCTCTTCAATCTCTTTTTCATCAAGTATTCTAACAAGATCAAGGAATATTAAAAGACGGTCTTCCATCTTACCTACACCTGTTATGTACTCCCGACTTACATTTGACATAGCAAATTCTGGAGTTGGATCAACACTTGAAGCAGGTATTCTCATTACTTCATTAACTGAATCTACAATCATACCTACAACATTCTCACCGATTTCAACAACAATTATGCGTGAATGATCATCAACTTCTTTGGATATTAGATTAAAGCGTTTATCAAGATTGACCACAACGATGATTCTTCCACGAAGGTTTATAACCCCTTCTACATAATCAGGCGATTGGGGAATCTGAGTGATCACAGGCATTCTTATTATCTCCTGCACTTTCATAATCTCTACACCAAATTCCTCACCTCCGAGCTGGAAGACAACCATCTGTAATAATTCATCTGGCATATCTGCTGTTGATGCTGAAATATTATCCATAATATACCAGCTCATCAGGCAAGAGCAAGTTCTTTTCTTTCAAGAATCTCAGATTTAGCTGAATTATCAGAAAACTGAGTATCCAATATGAATTTATCAACAACCAATCTCATCCCATTTGCAAGACCGGAAAGGTCCTCTGCAGATCTTGAGAGTTCCTGCATAGTATCATTTTGTTCCTGAACTGCTGTAGAAGCTTCTTCGGTGCCTGCTGCAGATTCCTCGGATATGGCACTGACCTCTTCAATGGAGGAAGTTATCTCTTCAATGGAAGCAGATTGTTCCTGTGCAGCAGCAGCAGCAATGTCCTGCACCATATTTGCTATCATACTACCTGCGTCTACTACATTTTCAATTACCTTACTTACTTCATTTATAGCAGATGCACCGGTTTCGACTTCTGTGGAACCCTGCTGCATTGAATGTACCGCATTTTGAGTGCCTTGTTGCATCTCACCAATAAGAGTTGCAATCTGCTTTGCAGCATTTCCTGAATCCTCTGCAAGTTTTCTGACCTCATCTGCCACAACAGCAAATCCACGTCCATGTTCTCCTGCCCTTGCTGCTTCAATAGCTGCGTTGAGTGAAAGGAGGTTAGTCTGGTCTGCAATATTTGTGATAAGGATTACAATCTCACCAATCTGTTTTGACTTGCCGTCAAGTTCCATAATGACACCTGAAGACTCTGAAGTTGCAGTTTTTATGGACTCCATTTTGACAAGAAGATCCTTGGCGATGGAACCGAGATTATTAATCAGTTCATTGGAATCCCTAGCAGTTTCGGCTGCTTTCTGTGAATTTGTAGCAACTTCCTGTACGGTCATTGTCATATCCACCATTGCACGTGACACTTCTTCGGTTTTTCCTGCCTGATTCTGTGCTCCTTTTGATATCTCCGAAACGGTGTCTGATATCTGGCCGGATGCAGATGTCATTTCTTCTACGGATGCTGACATTTCTTCTGCTGTTGATGCAACATCTCTTGAACTGTCATTTACCATGGAAACAACTTCATTCAATGATTTTCTGGTGTTTTCAATGCCATCTGTCAATATTTTGAATTCTCCCATTCCGTGCACGGAAACGGCCATACTGAGATCATTGTTTGAAATAGCTTCAAGTACACGGGCCGAATCATCAATTACAGCTTGCAGATGTTCGCCAAAGTCATCAAGCGAATCTGAAAAATCCTTAAATTCACCTTCAGTTTCAAGGCTAAACCTTGCATCAAGATGGCCATTGGAGTATTCATCAACTACCCTCATTCCTTCATTTAGTGGTGCAATTACAGAATCTAATGTTTCATTTATTCCATCAAGTACTTGTTTGAATCCACCTTCATAATTGGAAGAATCAGATCTGAAATCAAGTCTTCCTGCCCTGGCTGCACCTGTCAGGTCAACAGTTTCATTTATCATGCCATTAATGTTTTCCATCATTTTGATAAATGCAGGAACTATGTTGTCATTCTCTGACCGTTTTCCTGTCTTGCGTCAAGTTTGCCTTCAACGGCGGCATTAACAAGAGTAAGAACTTCAGTCACTAACTGTTCATTTTCTAAATTTAATTTGTTGTTTCTATTAAACATTTGTACACTTCCAGTATTGTATCAAAAAAATTATGCATGTTTATATGCGTAACACTTTTCATATAACCAAAATTCATAATTTTGTTAATATATTTTTTATATGTATAATATCAAATACAAACATATATAAGTTTTTATACACAGTGTGAACTACATATAGAAAAAACATTATAAGATAAATAACCATTACAATTAAATAAAAATATTTATTTCAAATTGTAGGAAAAAACACAAGGAGGATTGTGTTTTGCTTAATGAGTATTCAATATATGTTGAAATAGTGTTTACTGCAGAAACACAACATCAGTCACGGATATCGGTTTTACCAGTGACATACTGACTATTTAAAAAAGAATGAAAAGATGTGAATAGGTACTACTGACAAGTATTCAGCATCTTTATTTAATTACATCTTACGATAGATAGCATCAACCGGGCAAGCTTCAGCACAAGCTCCACAATCGACACATTTATCGTTGATGGTATATGTTTCTCCTTCTTCTATTGCATCTACAGGACATTCTGAAGCGCAGACGCCACAGCCAACGCATGTTTCGGTTATTACATACATATTATTTCGCCTCAAATAATACATTGTAGCAATCACATATATAGCTTTGTAAATTTTTGTAGGGTGAATATGTTTATGTACTAAGAATGGTTTTAAGCTCTCCTATATTATTAAGTATATATGTAAAAATAATAAATAAGTAAAAGCCAAGTCATTACAATTATTAGTCCTATTAATATCTGCATCATAATGATTTTTTTAGGTGATTGATACTGATTTCAATAGGTTTTCTACAGAGCCATTTGAGTTTTTATTCAGTTATGCTTCCAATTGGAATTGTAAATTCAAATGTACTACCCTTGCCAACGTCACTTTCAACCCAAATCTTTCCATTATGTAATTCCACAAACTTTTTGCAAATGGGTAGTCCAAGGCCGGTACCTTCATGGTGGCGAGACAAAGAAGAATCAAGCTGGAAAAACTGATCAAAAATTTGTAGCTGGTCGTTTAAAGGAATACCAATACCCTGGTCTGTTACAGAAATGTGAGCTATATTCCTATTTCTCTTTGTTTTAATTGATACAGCCCCTTCCATATTTGAAAACTTAATGGCATTACTAATTATATTATAAAGAATCTGTTTAAGCATTCTTTTATCTGCTACTATATTGTCAAGATGAGGGTCTGTCTCTAACTGCAAGATAATCTCTTTATCAGAGGCAATAGGTTGCATTAAAGATTTCATTTCTTTTAGGATGCAATGGAGGGATACTTCTTCAAAGTTAAGTCCTAATTTCCCTGATTCTATTTTAGATATATCTAAGATGTCATTGATAATTCCAAGGAGATGTCTTCCACTATTAGAGATATTATTAATAAATCGAAGTTGTTTTTCGTTTAATTCTCCAAAAGTCTCGTCAAGAAGTAAATCAGAAAAACCTATTACCGAATTGAGAGGAGTTCGCAGTTCATGACTCATGTTAGCAAGAAACTCACTTTTCGCTTTATTTGAGACTTCAGCTTCAAGTTTCGCATTTCTTAATTCTGTTATATCAATTCCGTATTCTATAATTCCCTTTATCTTACCAAGATCATCTTTTATAGGAGAGATATAAATTTGAAACGCCCGACCAGTTATTATTTCCCGGAAATCATCTGGTGTAGTTTCACAAAAAACGGGCTTCCCAGTTGAAAGAACTTCTTCAACTTTACACCAACTACATGGCGATGTTCTTTTCATGAAGACTTCATAACATTTCCTTCCGAGAAGCTCATTTATGGAGTCGCAATTTGCGACTTGTAATCTGAAATCGGCATTATTGAGACTAATAATATTGTATTCGGTATCAACCACATTAAGGCTTCCAGGAAGGGTATCAACAATTGAGCAAAGCATTTCCTTATTATTTTGGAGTTCTTGATTTGCTTTTTTCCGCTCAGTTATGTCTGACAAAAAAAGTGTAAGTCCAATAATATTATTATCAGAATCTTTTAAAGGACTGTACACATTTTCATACCATTTTCGATTAAGAGAAGAATCACCATATTCTTCGATTCGTGTAAAAGCATCTCCTGAAAGAACCCGATCGAAGTTTTCTTTTGCTTTTTCTCTGTCTTCGGGATTCTTGATGTAATCAAGCATATTGCCGCCAATTTCAATCTTGGCACTCCATATACGCTCCATAGTAATCTGATGGTTTTTATTGAAAGCAAGGTATTGGTAATTTTTGTCAAGAGCAAATATGGCAACATTTTTAGGGCTTTCAATCACTCCTTGCATTAAATTGTATGCCTGACGATACATCTGTTCACTTAGTTTTAACGCTTCCTCTGCTTGTTTGCGTTCAGTGATGTCTCTAGCAACTACTAATCGGGCTTTGCTTTCCTGATAAATAGTAGGGATAATGTTAAGTTCAATAGGTAATAATGAGCCATCTTTACATTTACAAATCGTTTCTACGAGACAACGTTCCTGATTTAATTTATCATCAACTTGTTTAGTTAATAACCCTCCAAGTTCAGAAGGTATTACATCAAGTACCTGCATTTGTAGTAACTCATCTCTAGAGTATCCCAAATAATCACACACAGCCGGGTTCACTTCTAAAAAATTCCCCTCGTAATCATACACAATAATTGCATCATTTATAGATTTAAATATTGTTTCAAACACATTGTGCAATAATATATCTCCTTAATAAGTATGGTATATGTTTTAGTTTTTTATTCCGTTTATATTAATCAATAGTTTGAATAATCTAAACCGATTATTGCATTAGAGATTGTCTATTAGTTGCTGATAGTTTATTATATATCAATACAAATATATAAAATGCGAGCAGATTTTAGTTGATGTAAATGAATTAAATAAAGATAATGACTGCGTATCTACTTGAATGAAATGCTAAATGACTAATTCACATGAATAACATTTACATTAAAACCGAAAAGAGTTATAGGGACATTAGAATCCCTTGTTTTACTATGCCTATTTCATTTTGGGAGAAATACAAGAAAATAACGATATTTTTAACTATTTTCGCCTTCGTTCATTTTCGTTTTCATTTTAGACTTGATGATATTTCTACGTTTATCACTCATCTGTGACAGATCCTGTCCAATAAGACCGAAAGCATCTGATCTGCATTGACGACAATGTCTCATCTGTTGAACATATGGTTCACACATATCTTGCACAGCTTTACGCTCTGCAGGTGTTGGTGATACCATGTCTGCAAACTTTGCCTGACAGATAAGTGGCATCACATTCATAATGAAGACACCAAGTTCATTGATTTTCTTTGCAACATCTAAAATATGCTGACCATTGATATCTGGCACTAGTACTGTGTTGACCTTGACCACAATGCCAGCTTCTACTGCAAGTTTAATGCCTTCCAACTGGTTCTTTATCAGTATCTCAGCAGCTTCTACCCCACGATAGACTTTTCCATTGAAAGTGACATAATCTATCAGTTGAGCTTCAATTTCGGGATCAATGGCATTCATTGTTACAGTCAATGTATTGATCCCTACATTCAGCAAATCTGGCATCTTTTCAGGTAATACCAATCCATTAGTGCTTAGGCAGAATGTAACATTTGGAAACTCTTTCCTGATAATTTCCAATGTCTCAAATGTTTCATCATTTGCAAGAGGGTCACCCGGACCTGCTATGCCTATCACTTTGATAAAAGGATACTCATTCAGAACATCTTTTGTCCTCTCAAGTGCTTCTTCAGGTGTTAATACTTGACTTGTTACACCAGGCCTGCTCTCATTCACGCAATCAAACTTACGATCACAATAATTACACTGGATATTACATTTAGGAGCTACTGCAAGATGGATTCTTCCATATTTGTGTTGTGCCTCTTTTGAATAGCATGGATGCTGCGATATCCTTCTTTTAATTTCATCATCTTTAGATACTTCTATTTTGCAAGTGTTTATTTTTTTATGATCCATGATAATAGCTCCTTTGAAACTTAATAACTCAATTATTTCCTTATCAGAGTTTTACCACATTTTGGACATTTGATCTGACTGCATGGAACTCCGGGTGTGTGTGGCTGTTCATAACCACAATCAGGACATGTACAGTTTTGTCCAGATTCAATGAATCCATTTTCCGTGCTTTCACTGAAACGTCTTCTTTTATGTTCTTTTCTTCGATTGTGTCTTCCACCTGAACTCTTTCCCATAGGCCCTGTTCTGTCTTTTTCCGGCATAATATAATCTCCTCCTTCTACTCGGATTGATTTTCCATTTACTAAAGCATCTGCAATTTTTTGGAGTGTTCTTTGCAGCGTTCTTTGATATGTTGACTGATGCACATGCATCTTTTCAGCAGCAGCATCTTGTTTCATATTTTCAATATAGCTTAATCGTAATGATTCCAGTTCATCGATGGTTATGTTGATTTCATCCAGTTCATTCAAACAAATTCCTGATAGTTTAAAGTGTCTAATATTATGTTCAAAATTAACCATTCTTCTTTTTCTTGGACGTACCATGTTATGCATTATAATGCGTAACTCCTATAGACTTTACGCTTATCTATAGCCAATTTCAATATGCAATGAGTTTCATGAACAAAACTCCAATAAAAAGTGAAAAAGACTCCTGTAATCGAATTAATGAATACTACAAGATCAAAAACAGGAGCTTTTATTTCATACGATGTACAATCATTTATTAAAACGCAATCTTGTGACTTTCTTCCTGATATAGTGCTAAAGAATATAATTCCGGACAAATGTCCAATATTTGTAGAAATAATTGTAAGACTTCGCGGAAACAGAGGGTAACATCACGGATACATCTTATCACTTCCTATGTATTATGTTACAAAGAATACTAAGAACTGATAGTTTATTTAATCCTTATATATAGAACCTAAATCATCCAAATTTTGGGTGGTTTACTAAATGGAAGAAAATACTAACCGTTGTCTCAAATGTGGTGCTGTTCTCAATGAAAAAACCGGTTCATGCCTCAACTGTGGAAATACTTGTCCAGATTGCGGTGCAATAATTAGTGAAAATACGGGTACATGTCCAAATTGTGGAGACGGAACCGGAGAACAAATTTCAACAATCAAATATCAGAAAAATTCGGTATTGGCTGCTTTTTTGTCTTTTTTCTTTCCAGGGTTGGGGCAAGTATATAATGGAGATCGATTGAAAGGATTCGGAATATTAACTTTAACCACTATAACCCTACTTTCCAACTTGTTTATTTTCTCAATTATAGGTGCATTCGTTGTGTTATATGCGATATTTGACTCTTACACCACAGCAGAAAAAATAAATTCAGCTAAAATTCCATTCAAAAAATCATCTTTTGTTAACTATGCTCTTTTTTTCGTGTTATTTATCATTCTATGCATAGTAATTGGAATTACACGTGTATGGTTTGTAAAACAGAGTTATATTTATGGGTATTAAGTATTCTAATAGTTCCTTGCACTATGAAAAACAGATTCATTCATATATTTAAAATGTATTTCGGCGTATTGAGTTTATTTGTTAATATTAACATATTGATACTGATTTCAATAGGATTTCTACAGAGCCTGAATATCCTTAATTTAAGCTTGGTTGTGAATGTAAAATGAACAATGCAATAAGATTCGGTATTATTAGTTTTCTGGTAATGTCAACATTTTTAAATTTTATATATCCTTTAAAATATAAACCACTTTCAAGAAATGGAATACTAGGGACATTATTCCTCTTTGCAGTTGCAGTGTCATTACTTGTATTTATGACATCTTGATTTGTTTACAACTTCTTTTATCTGGCGATCAATGAATTGATCTCTTTTCCAAAAATGTAGTTGGAAAGGAGGCAAATGTTATTGTTTACCTCTAGTTGGCAGTTTAGACAGAAAAATAGAGAGGATGACAGTAAATTCACTCTCCCGTTCTCCCTCCTAAAAAAGCAATGGGGTTAATAAAAATGAAATAGGCTTTTATGGCGAAGTTCTAATTAGACGTCTTCATCAGCCGTATTGAGTACGACCGTGTGTTGTACGTTGTAAATTGTTGCATTTATTAGGGGGATTCTATTCTCATATGCACCATTGAACATACACCGAGTATATCAGGTATAGACAAAACAATTTTTGCCTTCAAAGGAAGGCCTTTTTTCATCCCTCTACTCATTGGTATTGCATTTATCACCTTTATTCTTGTATCCCATTTTTCAAGGGCTTTTATCGGTTTCAGTCCCCATCCCCCATCCATGGGCATACCCATACCGCCTTTTTTTAATACTTGCTTTTTCGCAATTTTCATTCCCATAGGCGACAGTGAATCAAAGAAAAAATCACACTCTTTGAAATGATCTGCTGCTTTAATGAAGAACTTCTTAATCTGTTCTTCTTCAAAATAATAGAGCACACCCCCGGCTAGAAATAGTAAACCATCCCGGACTTTTATTTCATCAAACCATTCAGTTTCCAAAAAAGAAGAAGCAATGCTTCTGTGTCTATCGCTGTCTTCATAAAAATTTCCCCTGAGTGCAATGACATCCGGCAGGTCAAGCTCATAAAACATGATTTTACCGTTATCAATACGGCTGAAAGTAGTGTCCAACCCACAGCCGATATTGACAATTGTAGCTTCCGGATGCTCTTGTATAAAATCGAGAACCATTTTATCTGTATGCAAGCTGCGAGCTACCCATCCATGTTGTGACATGGATTGCGTTTTGATTATATTTGAAAAATCATAATCAAGTTTTTCAACAATTTCCACAGCCTTTTGATCAATTAATCGCGGATTGGTTTTTTGTGTTTCATAGGCCCTGCCCCATAAAGGCAGCAAAAGGGTTTCCTGAACATTACCTTTTTTAATGCTGATTTTTTGTTCCATAATTTCTCCTTGTTAGTTCTTTTTTGGTTGAGACTGTCGGAAAAGTCAACCAATTTACAAATGATCGCCAAATTTACAGAGTCAAATAGTCATGAATGAAAACAGAAACTTCGCCAATAACGTGGTTAAAAGAAAACATTAATGATATGATTTGAGCCATTAGTGCTATAAGTACTCATTATTTTCACATAAACTAACTTTTCCAACTATCTTTTTGTAAATACACAAATTTAAACTTTTTCATTTAGATCTATATTCCATGGGAAATAAAATAGTAATCATAAATTCCTTTTATTGGCAGTTTATTCATTCTCTTATGTCTGTATTCCATTCTTAGGGTTTTAGGTAGTAAAATTTAAAGGATATTCAGATCCATCTTGGCTCACGGTAATAAGGGGTATTATTAGTAGCTGCTTGAACTGCTAATTCTACTTCTTGCATTGTATGAACAAAATTATAGATTAATAGGCATACGTAAATAATTACTAGAAAGATGATAATGCACAAAATCAGTGCAAAAATTCGATTTTTCACCTTGAATCAATCTCAAAACGCCTCTTAAAACTTTTTCCAACATTTGTTTTGTCTCTTGAAAATCGAGGATTTTACAGAGTTATTTTGTAGACTATGCCGAAAACACAAATGCATTTTTCATACTGAGATTTAAGGTATTATTACTAATCGCAAGCTTTATTAGCAAATTCTCCTTTATAGGTAATAATAGTTAGTTTTCAACCGTTGTGTTTTGGACCGTATAGATATATACTGTACGCGATTTTGACCTGCCATCATAAGCTGTCTATGGAAATTAACTATCAAAAAGAGAAGAGCGGATTCATGCATAAATTCATCAAACCACAGTAAATGAAAAAATAGTGTTTCTTCAGGTGGACATAATCTCACTTCTCTGTATCGAATGTGATACCTACGGATGACAATTTACGAACAGACATTTGCTGAATATTGAAAATCCCACGAATTAATAAAGAGGCATAAAATGACAAGTCCTGACTTGAATAATAGAGCAAACACAATTGGTTCTGTTGAATTAAATCAGATGCAAGATTCCAATCCCAAACATAGTCTTGGGATCGATATCGGTTATTCATCTGTGAAAGTTGCACTCATTGATGAGCACGACGACATTGTTCACACAGATTATGTTCTGCATAAAGGAAAAATCAAAGAGATACTCACACGAATTCTCACGAATCTCTCGGAAAAGTATGGGACAAAATCAATAATAAGCTGCGCGGTAACCGGTAGCGAAACTAAGTTCTTAACAAAACATGGGGATGTGCATCACATAAATGATGTTTCTGCTTTGATTGAAGGTAGTACCCGGCTGAAAGAAAATATTCGCTCCATAATTGAAATAGGAGGGGAAACTGCGAGGTACATCACCGGTTTTGAAAATAATGACAGATCGGACATTGAGATATCAATGAATTCGAATTGTTCTGCAGGGACCGGTTCTTTTCTTGAAGAGCAGGTTTCAAGGCTCGGTCTGGATATAGAGGATTATTCATTCTATGCTTCCCGAAGCAAGTCGATACCAAGAATCGCAGGCAGATGCAGTGTCTTTGCAAAAACCGATATTATCCACCATCAACAGGAAGGTGTTCCTGTAGAAGATATCCTACAGGGGCTTGCTTATGCAGTGGTACGAAACTATAAAGGAGCCGTTATCAAGAGACTCTCTCTTGAAAAACCAATTATTTTAGCGGGCGGGGTAGCATTCAACAACGCAATTGTCAACGCAGTAAAGGATGTCCTGAAACTTGGCGAAGATGACCTTTTCATACCTGAAAAATGTGGAAATGTTGCCGCAATCGGCGCAGCGGTGATTGCTAAAGAAAAGGGTCTGAGAACAGATATCTCTAAAATCTTGAACATCCTGAAAAGTATGGAGAATTCTTCCACAGCAAAAGTCCAAACCGTTGATCTGCCTGCGCTGGGTCAATTTGGATCTGGTGACGGAAATAATAAGCATATTTGCAAATTACCTGATAGTTGTAATGATACGATAAATTGTTACCTTGGTGTTGATGTGGGATCAACCAGCACAAATCTAGTATTGATCGATGAAAAAAAGGATGTGATCACTTATAGATATCTGAAAACACTTGGCGATCCGATAAAAGCTGTGGTTGAAGGTTTAAAGGATTTGGGAGAAGAATGCGGAGGCAGGGTAAATGTAATCGGGGCAGGTACCACAGGCTCAGGAAGGCATATGATCGCAAAACTGATTGGAGCTGACCTTATAAAAGACGAGATAACAGCTCAGGCAAAGGCGGCAGTTAATATTGACGATTCTGTTGATACAGTATTAGAGATAGGTGGCCAGGATTCCAAGTATATCAGCTTGAATAATGGCATGGTTGCAGACTTTCAAATGAATAAGATATGTGCTGCCGGAACAGGCTCTTTCATTGAAGAACAAACAAACAAATTCGACATCGATATAGATGAATTCGGAAATGTTGCATTAAAAAGCAATAAACCTGTATATCTCGGGGAAAGGTGTACTGTATTTATCGAAACCAGCATTGCTGCACACTTAGCCAGCGGAACACAGATTGAAGACATTGCATCGGGACTTTGTTATTCTATAGCTAAAAACTACCTTAACAGGGTTGTAGGTCCGAAAAAAATAGGGAACAGGATATTTCTTCAAGGAGGTATTGCACACAACCAGGGAGTGATAAATGCTTTCCGGGTGCTCACTGGGAAAGATATTGTTGTACCTCCGTTCTTTAGTGTGACCGGCGCCTATGGAGTAGCTGTTTTGACTAAAGAGGAGATCGGACCGGTAAAAACCACCTTCAAAGGATTCAATATAGAAGAAAACTCGCAGCAGGCAATTAACTCTGTAGGGTCAATTGGTGAACGTAGAGGGAAATCAGAATTCAATGAAATGGTAAATGAATTAATATTTGAAGATTATGATGGATCGATCGATCATAGTAAGAAGATCATTGGTCTTCCAAGAGCTCTTTTTACCTACGGAATGTATCCGATGTTCAATGCTTTTTTCAGGGAATTAGGCTATAATGTCCTTCTGTCTGATCCTACCACTGAAGAAACGATAAGACTCAGCCAGGATTATTCACTGGATGAAACCTGTTATCCCGTCAAACTGATCAATGGGCACGTTGCAGAACTGGTAAACAAGAACGTGGACTATATTTTTTTCCCGGACCTTTATACAGTTGCGCATCCGGGATCACACACTCGTCAGGATTTTGGCTGCCCTTATATGCAACTTGCATTTAAAATGGTTAATAGGGCAATGGAACTGGATAAAAGAGGTATAGAGTTGCTTTCTCCTACCATAGGATTTAGTCTGGGGGAAGAATTTATGAGAGACAGTTTCATGGCTCTTGGTAATCAGCTTGGAAAGAGTCCCGAAGATACTATTAAAGCTCTTCAGAAAGGAATGAAGGCTTTCCATGATTTCGAGAATAGGATAAATGAAAAGGGAAAGGGAATTATCAAAGACCTCAAACCTGATGAGATAACCTTTGTACTGATATCAAAGACATATGGGGTTGCTGATCCGGTATTGAACTTGTCCATCCCTGAAAAGCTTAAAGAGATGGGATACAGAACACTTGCATTTTATAACCTGCCCGAAGGCGATATAGTAAAAGAACATCCCAACATGTATTGGCCCTTTGGCCAGCATATACTTGAGGCAGCACAAGTTGTCAGGAGTCATCCCAATCTCTATGCAATATTCCTTACTCACCACGGTTGCGGCCCGGATACAGTTTTCTCGCACTATTTCAGGGAAATAATGGGTGAAAAACCCTATCTCAATATAGAGGTTGACGAACATTCCTCAGGTGTCGGAGTTATAACAAGGCTTGAAGCTTTTGTAAACAGTTTACAAAATATCCCTGCTGAAACGGCAGAAGGCATGGATACCTATCTATCTCGTTTACCCCCTGCTGATGCATGCATAAAGACCACCTTGACTGATATTCCGGAAAATGCACAGTTTTACCTCCCTGATATATACCCTTACTCTCCGCTTTTTTGTGAGTTACTGAAAACATACGGAACAGATGTGAAAACACTGCCAAAAACAAATGACAGATCGATAGATGAAGGAAGAAAGCACACGGTTACGAATGAGTATTTCTCGATGGCTGCATTAATAGGAGATGTCCTTAGTATTCCCAGAATTCATGATTCTAATAAAAACCAAACGTTTTTACTAATTCCGCAATCAGAAGGAGCAGAAGTGGACGGACAATACAATCGCTTACTGCGAACTGTCCTAGATGAAAAAGGGATCAGAGATGTAGGTATCATTGCTCCGTTTATGGAAGATCTGCTCTATGAAAATGAGGAATTTCTCAGTAATGTGTTCCTTGTCCTTATTGCAGGAGATGTAATTAGAACTGCACCTCATGTTTCAAGGGATGACTATTTGGAAAAAGTCCAGGAGATGATCAAAAATGGTCAGCTAGGTATTGAACAACTAAAAGCATTGTTGAAAGATATATTCTATGAATGCAAGTTAAGGAACTTCGAAAAGACCGTTTTTGCAATAGGGGAACCGATGATACTTTACAACGATTTCCTGCATAACCACATCTTCACGAACATAGAATCCAGAGGTTATCGCATAGTATATGCTCCGTTCAGTGAATGCATGTGGCATTTCTGGAAAGATTTCACAGATCAGACAAAGAAAGAGAACAGAACGATATTACAGGCGAAGCTCGATATACTCAAAGGCTTTATTTCAGAAATTGCTTGCTCTTCATCCGATTGTAGTCCTTTTGAAAATGATCTTGATGCTCTTATTCTAAGAGCGGATAATACAACAGGTTACTATGCAGGTGCCTTTGGGAGATATAGAGAATCGAAGATCCTTGGAGAACTTAAAGGCATAGATGGTGTTATAACAGTTACGTCTATGTACGAGAATACGGGCATCTTACTCAATACGCTGCATAAAGGATTTAAGAACGGAAATAACAAGCCGGTCCTCAATTTGACATTTGATGGAAATGATAATGAAAACGATGAGGTGAAGATTGAATCATTCCTGTATTATCTGTAACTTCGGTACTGCAAAAAAACCATTTCAAGCAGTATCGTAATGTTTATTACTTAGCTCTACCTATAAGCTGTAACAGTTATTTTCCAACCGTTTGATTGTAACCAATTGCATTATAATATTTAATTATTAAGTGTTCAGCATGAGTAACATATGGAAAATTCACACCAGAAAGTGGGAAAGAAAGAGGACTGCTTACAACTCTCGTTCTTCATTTGCTTGAGATGAAACCAAAATCAGGTTACGAGCTGCTAAAAGAAATATCTGAAAAGACCAATGGTTCTTGGACGCCCAACAAAGGAACATTATACCCTTTATTAAAATCCCTTGATGAGGAAGGGCTTATTCAGGTAAAGGAGATTGGCAAACGTTCTAAAAGGATATATGAGTTGACTGATGCCGGCAAAGAGACCATCACAAACATCAGAAACATGAAGCATGAATCTACAGCTCGTGTCAATTTTTTTAAGAACATGCATTTTGAAATCTTTGGGGAAGAAAACATGTCGCTGGTCAGTCTCATGATGGACATGAGGTTCTATGTAGAGGATCTTCCCAACGAGAAAAAAGAAAGAGCAATTGAGATCCTAAAGGCTGCCTTCGAAGAAATACAACAACTTTAACATAAATCCAAAAATGATGTTGATTATAATTTTGCGAAGAGTTTGATAATATGGGTGAGAAAACAAAAATTGAAGATACTTTCAAGAAAGGAATTGTTATTGAACCTGTAGGGGTGATCAAAAACAACCTTCAAGTTCCACCTCTCATTGCAGGTGATGATGGTTTAAAACTTAATGATGCATATGAATCTGCGATCGCAGAATTGAATGAAACCCATAGCAGGATATCTGAAATAATTCTGACAGATGAACTGACCGATCTTCTTGATGGTATTGAAGATTATTCTCATATCATTGTATTTTACTGGGGACATGAAATTACGGATGTTGCCAGGAAACTTAAAAAAGTCCACCCTGCCGGTCATGAGGATTACCCCCTAAAAGGAATTTATGCAACGTGTAGTCCTGCAAGGCCAAACCCTATTCTGATGACGGCTGTGAGACTTATAAAAAGAGACAGGAACAGATTGTTTGTCTCCGGGCTGGATGCTATAGACAATAGCCCGGTTCTGGACATCAAGCCATATGTTTCCGATCTATTTCCACAGGAAAGTGTTCTTATCCCTGAATGGATGAAGATGTTGATTAAAGGTTTTTTTGAAAGTAGTGTTTAAATGGAGAGATTTTTGATGTTTAGTGAGACTTATAAAAAAGCAGGAACTGAATTCGGTTCAGGGGTCCTTGGCGACCAGGATATTGAAAAACTGAAGATAAATCCTCGTGAGAATTTTATAAAGGCGATCCAAAAAATGGATGCTGCAACGTGCCTAATAAAAACAGCTGAAATTCATGGTCATTTTTGTCCCGGAAGTGCACTGGGTGTAATGGCTTCGCTATATGGTCTGAGTCTTCTTGGAGATGAAGGAATTAATTCAAACGGTATAATGGAAAACCTGCTTGGGATTGTTGAAATTAATGCATGTTTTGCCGATGGTGTTCAAGCGGTTTCCGGCTGTACATTGGGAAATAATTCCCTAATTTATCGTGATCTTGGTAAACTGGCAGTGACATTTGCTATTCGCGGCAAAGAGGACGCAGTGCGTGTGAAGGTCCTTCCTGAATTCAAAAAGTACATCGATGAAGCAGTTCCTGAGTTCTTCCCTTTGATGGAAAAGGTTATCATGAGACGTGAAGGGAACCCTAGTGATGAAATGAGATTCAAAGAAAAAGGACGAGAAGCAGCATTTTCAATAACAAAAATTCCTTTTGAAGATTTATTCTCAGCTGAGAAGATAACCCCTGATATCCCGGATTATGCCCCGATAAGCGATTCCGTTCTTTGTAACAGATGTGGTGAACCTGTAATGGCTTCCAAAGTCTGGAAATCCGGACCACAGGAAGGAATGTGCTTCATGTGCAGTGGCGAATACTCAGAGGTCGAAGGCAGAGGAATTGTTGAAAAGTCTTCATTGATAAGCAAAGGTAATCACGATTAGAGATTTCTGTTGGTAAGACGGAGTTTTTTGGATGGGATACGATGAAAATATGTAGAATGCAATGCCCCTCGGAAGGGCAAAATTCCCCTCATAAAGGTAGGGGTGGAAGTAGTTTCTGGATGCATGACCCTGAGCTTATTTTTAATGAGCTTGATCTTAAAATTGGCGATGTATTTCTGGATATTGGATGTGGACCCGGTGATTATTCGATCCATGCTGCAGAAAAGGTGGGTGAAGCAGGCCTTGTGTACGCCACCGATATTAACAAAGAACTGATCGGTAACCTGACTAAGAAGGCTGAAGGAGCATGCCTGAAAAATATAAGAACTTTTGTGAACGATGTCCGTGAACAGCTTCCTTTTGACGACAAAATTATAGATATATGCTTGATATCCACAGTTCTTCATACATTGGATCTTGAAGAGGTAGGAGAAAAGCTTTTTTCAGAGATAGGACGTGTTTTGAAATCTGAAGGCCGTTTATTCATTATAGAATGCAAAAAAGAAGAGATGAAATTCGGACCTCCATTAAGCATGCGAATCTCCCCTGATGAGATAGAAGGATATGTTTGCACCTCCGGTTTTGAAAAAATAGACTTTGTGGATCTCGAATATAATTATATGATCAAATATGTGGTGAAAGAAAACAAATCCTGATCCAAACCTATTATATCAACTTCTTCTGTTTCACCTTCTCAATAACAAGTTTCTCAGTCTCTCCTTCCTCAACACATAAAAATCACTATCATGAAGTGCATATAAGTCTATGAGGAATCAATACAAAAAATCAAGCTTCAATGCATTTCTCGTGTGATGCGGCTAAAGTTGAGGGGAATGTCATCTTGAAAACTACCAGAGAAATGTGAACTTTTAGAGAAGGCAGTGTATATATTAATTTCACAAGGAATGAAGAACCTTCATGTTTCTTGTTCTGAGGCAGACAACTGTCACAATACTGATAAGAAGGCATATAGGATAATTAAAAGAGAAAAGGTGAAATAACACCTTAATCCACATCATCATCAATCACAAAATCATTCTCTTCTGGATTCTGTGACTGTGCATAGTAATCATCATCCAGCCAATTAATCTCCTCTGTGACCTTGTCAGGATCCGTGTGGATGGATGCGTTTTTTTATTCCTGCATCCTTACCTATTTTCTTCACCGTTCGCAGCATGCTCTGATAACTCATAGGCTCTTGATTTTCATTGCGAGTGACCCAAAGAGGAGCATCTGGATTTTCATTCATAGGATATACTGCTAACTGATTAAGAAATCCTGTAGACCAAGTAAGAGGTATCCCTTTAGCTGGAGTTGTTTTGTTGGACTGGCTGGTCTTTGAAAGATAGAAAATAGCACTATATTTCTTATAAGTACGAAGGCTTGCAGGCTTTAATCCATTTTTATTTTGAAGAGTGACGATAAGAAGATTTAAATCATCTTCTGTTAGAGTATCTAGAGGTTTAGTTATTCCAAGTTCCATTAATCCCTAGGACATCCTAGTTATGTAATTGGGATATCCTACAAGGGTTCCCTTTGCGAGGCCTTCTATCTGACATTTTACATGAACTTTAGAATTAGGTCTTTGTTCTCTTGGGAAATTTTAGACTTCTCAAGTCTTTCCTTGGCTCTCACGAAACCAGTATCAGATGAATGCACATCATCTACCCTTATAGTTATGATTTCTTTTATGTTTTTTGGGACTATGTAAAATAATTTTATAGCCCGGCACGGATTCGAACCGAAGTTGCGGGATCCAGAGTCCTGCATGATTGACCACTACACTACCGGGCTACGGTGAATGCATCTCCATAATTGTAAAGCTTGTATATTAAGGTATCGGAGTGTGGTTATTCAAGTCCTTCCGGGTTTTCATTAAGAACAGCAGTCCACCACCATCTGGCCATGTCAACAAGGTCTTTACTGAACTGGCCGGATAAACGGTATTCATGATCTTTATGAGTGATAAGGCCAGCACCTAGCAACTTATTGCGCATTGCATAAAAAGAAGCACGACCTATATCGAGCTCCTGAAGAAGAGTTTCCCATTCACTGGTTTTGATGGGGCTGCCTGCTTTCTGGCGATCCTCAATCATCATGAGAAACTTCTGGCCGCGAATAGCAGTTGCTTCTTCCTGAAAAAGACGTCTCATGAGGTTATAGTAAGGGTCTCTGGAGTGAGTTATACGTGAATTGGAATCCGAACGTATAACAATTGTAGTAGACGTACGTGGTGCGTTTTTTACTATAGACATGGTAATCAGGTTTGTTAAATGTAGTTTTTGTATTTAACAGCCTGAGGTCGATGGCTTTGCCTTCAGAGCAGATCTAATCAAATCCTCATATTCTTCCTTAAGAGAATAGACTATTGGAGTCTTGTAAGATTCTTTGTGAGATCTGAGCACACCCAGTTTGGAGTAAATGTAACCGACCATTGATGCCACTGCACTACGTGAAATATCATATTTTTCAGTGATATTCGCATGCAATTCATCCACAGTTATCTCTTTTACTTTTAAAATAATTGATAGTATATGACTGCGCAGTCCGTTTACGTCAAGTTCTATGAACTTTTGCAATCTTCGTTTTATTTTTGCGCGAATTGAGTCCATAACTTCACCTCATATATAGCACAAGTCATTATATGTACTTCAATCTATATATATGTTTTTAAATTTTTATAGCATGAGGTCAATAATAGAGATACCTGAAAGTAAAAGGACTAATACGATAAATGCATTATTCCAATTCTCAGTTTTCCGGTGATGATATGGGCATAAAATATGATGTTGAAAATAATATAATGCAGATTGATGGTATTGATCTGTATCCGGAAAATCTTGATCGGAATTTCATAGGAGTCTGCAACATCTGCAACTCTGATGTATCGAGTATAAGCTATCATGTCTATGATAATGGTATGGTGGTTGCAGGAAGGTGCAATAGGTGTGATTTATTGCATGCAATTTTCTATGATGACGAATGGAACTGGCAGGGCGAAGAACCCATAAGCCAATTTTTCGATATTAAAATTAGCAGCAATATCAAATTCTTGGATAGCATTGATCGAAAAAAGCTCGAAACTGTTTTCACTCCGGCTGAAGCAACTGCAATGTATGCAAAAGCACGGGGAGAAAAATATGTCCGTCAATACCTGTATCGTGCCAGAAAAAAGTATAATGATTTTTATGAGCTGTTTGGTATTTGGATCAATATATGAACACGATTAGATTTGGGATATTTTCATGCAAGAACATTTGAAGTTATTTGCGTAATTATTAACCAATTAATAAATTTTTCGTGCAGATTAAAAATTAATCAATAAGTTGCTTATTAAATAATACTATTTTTATAATTATATTTTTGCTTCCAATTTGCTAGAGGTTTTGAATACAAATAGCCGTGAAAATAACATCAAAATAATTCCTCACAATTGTTAGTTTTTTAATTATTTTCCTAATATTATGGTAAATGTCGGGCCAAATCTCTGCTATTTTTGTTTAATCATATCAATTGACTTTTACGCAACTAAATAGACAATAGTTATAAATAGGAACATTTGCATATTTGCAGACAATGAGGGAATAATCAGTTTTCCTGATAGGACTATTGCACCACCCACTAACCAATCTACATTGTACCACCAGCATTTGTTCCCTCATGTTCTATCAGAAATTGATTTTTATTCCTTTTCTTTATCCTGTTTTATGTTTGATTATTCTCATCGGGAAGAATGCAATCACAAGACTGTCTTCAAATTTACAATAATTATGTCAATGAACAAAACTAGTTTACTATACTTATATATAACATAGCGTAAAAAGTAACTGTTGCATAGTGTGGGAGCGAAATACTAAATCTTCCTAGGGCCTGCAAGGATAACCACTAATTGCCTAATCTAACCCTAACATGTTCCTATCAGGCCAATTTTTATCACATAAGGTTTTATCATTTTTAATATACCACATTTAACAAATTTCTCTATAATCGAAACACCATCAATGCTGGCATTCGTACTCTTACCAAAGTAATTTATTAATTATATGATTTCTCTAAATTAATTGGAATAAACATATATATAGCAGAACTTACAGAGTAACAATTGCATACAAAAAGGTATCATAATTGTGATAGGCTCATAACTTTGTACCTTCTGTTGCCTGGTAAGCATCAAGTATCAAGCAATAACCCCAAATATCCTTATCAGGCATTCTTTCTTCTCAGTAAAAGACATTGCTACTTTGTCCATCAATTAAAATGATGCGGTGCCTGATAAGCGACTAAATCCAACCAACCACATCCCTTGTCAGGCCCTCTTTTTCCCCTTTATTTGAAGAATGAAAATGTCAGTAGTACAAATGAACTAAAAGTAGTTGAATAAACTTATATATAGGATGATTCACACTGTGAACCTGCTCTGGAAGGTAAAACAGACTGATTGCCTGATAAGAAAACCACATCCTGGCAACTACCAACCAACCCTAACATGCCTCTTATCAGGCAATCTAATAATTTATTTTTTCAGTATTAAGTATTTGATTCGGGAACATAATTCTTCAAAAATATTATGTAATAATCTGTTTAGTATACTTTTGTCCAGGATCACTCTGACAATCCTTGTCATGCAACTTCATGGACAGCTATAAGCCTGTAAGTTTGAACCGGTTGTTACATCTATTTAAGTGCTGATTCGTAATGATATTCAAGTCATCCTCATCAATTAATGATGTGGGATAATATGCCACTTATGTTATACTCATGTGCATTATTACTAACGATCATTAGTAAAAGCATATATAGTAATAAATACTTAAGATATATGCTTGATAGCATTCCATTCGGCTAATAGGGTCTTTCACCTCAAGCTTCACGTTTCTGGCCCTATTAGTCATACCTTCTAAGTTTTATGATCATTTCTTTTCGCAACAAACAAATAGGATAAGTTGTTTTTGTATCATTGTATGCCAAACATACAATGAAAGAAGTAATGGTGACATGCTACTTGGCGGCAGCATATTCCATTGTACACGCTTTGTTTTGTTGGCATGTTACCCCCCGAACACTGATTTTTATCAGTGTTCATACAGATCATGTTTTTAAATTGATTACGATTTTGTTGAATTGCTCGGAAATATTGACCCTCACAGGCTCAGTAGTGGCGTATTACTTCGCAACAGGTGAGACAGATGCAGGAAATTGAGATAATCTTGTCTATTATCACAAGTGCAAGTTTACTCATTAATGCATCTGTTTGGTATAAGTTAGGAAGTATTGAAAAACAGGTAAAATCCTGTGAAAACTTCAAAGTTTCACCAAAAAAATAAGATGTAACTATTTTTGGTTACGTTTTTTCTATTCTTCACTATATAATACGTGTAACAATATTTAGTTACACATATAATTTTGAATGTGGCGGGATTTTCTATTAAATCCAGAGCCATTTATAAAAATACAAATAATTAATTATTGATTTCGTACTAATACGAACAAAAACGCGATTTTTGGCCAATTTCGGGGATTTTGTGAACAAAATCTCAGAATTATAATTATTATGGTGCAAAGATATAACCAATGGTTATGATTCAGCAGAGTTTGAAAATAAATGTTAGAAGTAAGGGTAAATTTGAGTTTACTTTGAACTAAACTTAATAGAGTAGTGTTAACATTCCAGTATATTTTTAATTGTGGCTTTACAGTTAATCTAATTTTACTATGTACTATCTCCACAAAACTAAATATATTGTACTATTTTTATTTAATAGTTTTTGATGCTTTTACTCTAGGGTAACAGCATCGAAAATACTCATCTAAAATCTGCGCTGATTTTCTGAACAAAGTGTAAAAATGAGCCTTACTTCTAACTAAATATACAAAAGTTGTATGGCATATTCTCAGATCATCGGTGGATATTTTCATATTCCTATAGTATATAGGATTGAAATTGGGATTTTTTGAAAATTGGTGAAAAGGGTATGTTTTTCTGAAACTGGGCATTCCATAGTATATAGGAATATGGATGTCCCAACCTTCAACCCCAAAATGATCTATACAAAAGTATCAGAAAAAATTATAGCGAATATCGTAGATACTATATTCATATAGTCTATGTAATAATTGTATTCGAGAGGAGGATTTATGTACATTATACTAAAACCGCAACAAGCGACTGAATGCAGTTTGGTGGAAAATAGCTGTATTTATGATTGGTAAATAGGCGAGAATAGAACAGACACTTCATAGTTTTTCTTTAAGCAAATTTGAATAAAACCATGTTGTTATTATGATCTCTATAAATGAGGTAATCCATATTCCTAACTTTACAAATTAATTATGAAAAACGCGTGTTTTTTTATATTACTACAATATTATAAAAATATGTAGTTATAATATAATACTATATTTATAATATAGTCTTTGTCACTTTTTGCCTATACTTTGCAACTCAAAAACATATATATAAAATTAATCTAATATTATACATACATTCCACAATAATTAGTTAAAACTTAATACTAATTTTAAATAATACGTATAATAGTTTAAACAGATAGTGTACAATATATATTGTAGAATAATATCATCAAAAAATTTATACTGTTTCTTTCCTGTAATCTTCATGAAAATAAAACATACACTATAGTATGTAGATTGAGACTTCATGCAATATGACGCCATATGCTTAGCTACTTACATACATAAGTAACAATCTAAGAAAAAGGTCCCTTTCAAAACTTAAAACTAAATACCATGTCCCAGATAGTCAACCTCGAAGGAATCACATGAAAAAAGAACGTTTTTTAATTTATTCCACGGTATTTCTCATAATGGGCCTGTCCAATTCAGTTATTCCTGTGCTACCAGAGATTGCCTCTGCTTCATCCATAGGTCCGGGAAGCATTGCCTACACTTTGCTTTTCTCCGGCTACTTTATAGGGGCACTATTGACCTTAATCCCTTTCGGATTTCTGGCAGATCGTTATAACCACCTGAAACTTATTCTTCTTGCTGTTGCCCTCACAGCCCTCTCCGGCATAATGCTCATACTAACCAATAATACCAGCCTAATGATATTGGCAAGAATGCTGGAAGGTATTGCATGTGGTGCATTCTTTCCACCGGCATACTCAATACTTGCAGAATATCATGAAAAAAACCGGTATTTCGGAGAATTCAATTTTCTCCTTAACGCAGGACTTGCATCAGGGGTAGTAGTCGCAGGATTTCTGGCAAACGGCTCCATCAAAGGGGCAATCGTACTTTTCACTGCATTATCATTAATAATACTCAGCTTCGGAACAATCGGATCAGGAATGTGCAGAAACAAATTCAAGGATAATCTCATCCGGAAAACAGATAGGGGGGATAATATTTCTACCTCATTTCTGGCTGAAACAAAAAAGATGCTTAACATATCATTAAATCCAGAATACATCAGAACATGGATCGTTGCCTTCTTTATTTTCGGAATAACAGGAGTAATGCTTGCTTACTACCCGCAATACAGCGGCGATATGCTTAGTAAACCGGAACTGGGCATCGTGATAGCTATCGTATACATTAGTTCAATGGCCACCAACCTCATTGCCGGACGATCAAAAATTGGTTACAGGAAAATGATAAATGCAGGAATCATACTGGCTGCCCTGGGAGTTATCGCATCTATCAGGTATCCTATTTCCGGTTTTGCACTTCTTGGAATTGGTTCCGGTATTGGCATGATCGGCTTACCTATTGCAGTTTCTTTCATGAATACCGACAAAACTGACAAAGGGCTGAGCATGGGAATTTTTACTACCTATACGTACATGGGACTTGCATTCCTGCCCATAATCATAGGCCATTTCACTAAATACGGCTATCAGTTAATGTTTGTAGGGGCCGCACTGCTCATGTTACTTACACTTTTACTGAAAGACAGCACCAAAAAGATTAACGAGTTATAATAAATTAACCGGGACTTAATAGAAACTTTATTGTGCTGATACTTTGTTTTTTGGATAGATGGCCCCCGTAAAAACGTAAAAACGAATATACCCGATAGAAATACTCAGTGATGACCGAATCACAGAAAGTTCCGCTGATAATATCAGCAGATGGCATCGAGAATGTTGTTACGGAGGGGGAATATTACCAGGAAGATATCGCACCAACGATTCTTGGAGTACTAGATATTCCCGGAAAACTGAGACTTATAGACGGCTAAGCAATACCACTGAAAAATTATGCAAATATTGAAGTTATTATTCCGGAAGAGGGAGAAATAACCATTTTCAGTGATGATATGGTTCTTTTTAAGGATGAAGTCAGGGAAAACATGGCTTATCGAGGTCTGAAACCTGATACTGATGATTATGTACTAACATTTATACCTTCATCTGATTTGGGTAATACCGTCAAGCAATCATTTAACACTGAATCGGATATTTCAATTGAACTTTTAACATCAAAACAGCGTCTCAAAAGTGATAAATCCTATCAGAACTCTCGTTATATAGTTGGAGGAATCCTGATAGGGGCAGTGAATCTTACAGGATTGCTGATGATACGTAAAGTACTGAAAGAATAATGTATATCAACTCACTCAGTAGCATACAACTGCTATAAAGTTGCTAAAAAGGTTCGATACCATGCAACAAGATCTATACAGACTGTTGCAGGATTCATTTGAGATCTTTAAGTCGGAGGATGCCCTTGTACATATAAATTCGTCCAGGGCTCTGATAGTTGGAGATATTCATGGAAATCTGGAAGCGCTCGAATTTATCCTGCATATCCGTAAAACACTGAAATGCGACCACATGGTTTTTCTAGGGGATTATGTTGATAAGGGGTCACATTCTATCCAGGTTCTGGAAAGAGTCCTTAAAATGAAATTACGGGAACCGGAAGCTTTCATTTTATTACGTGGAAACCATGAAACAAGAGAGATAAACAGATTTAATGGTTTCTATGATGAGATACTGGACGAGGAATTATTCCTCCAGGCAAACCAGACATTTGAAGAAATGCCAATTTCTGCTGTTGTTAATAACTCTATTTTCTGTGTGCATGGGGGCATTCCCGGGCCTGTTGGCCTGGAAAATATAAATAAGGAGGAGGCCTTTCACTTTCTGTGGAGTGATCCCTCCGGCTGCGACGGTATAAGCGCATCCATTCGCGGATCGCGTCCCCAATGTTTCGGAGAAGATATATTCACGGAATTTATGGAAAAAAATGACCTTTCGTTAATGGTACGTGGTCACACCGCGCTTTTTACAGGTTATGCCTGGTGCTTTGACAGAAAGATGCTTTCAATATTTTCCTGTCCGGAATATGTCGGAAAAACCAACAATGCTTCTTTTGCCCTGTTAAAAGATAATCAATTGTCAATATTTGTCTTTGGAAGGACTGGCAACTGCTATTCATTGGTCCGAAATAATTTCTGATTCACAATTGTTAAATACATCTGGTGTATATATTCAATATTATAGAATATTCTGAATATGGGGGTAATCAG